>JAFAUA010000271.1 GCA_019243595.1 Acidimicrobiia bacterium | reverse complement strand
TGTCGCCCGCCGTGCGCGGGCATGAGCAGACCATGCTTACGATCCTGCTGATAGTGCTTGTCGTGCTGTTGTTGTTCGGAGGCGGCGGGTATTACTGGCGCGGTCGTCGGATCTGAGGCTCGCCTCTAGCTCCGACTGCCACCGTTCCCCATCGGCCGCGAACGAATCCACGGTCCCAACGCGGGCCTCAGCTTGACGTCGACCGACGCCCTCATTGGGCACATTCGGCGTTGGAGCAGCGGTGCACGCAGACTCCCGGCTCCGCCGGCGGCGGTGGCCGGTGGCTGAGCACGGCGCTCTCGAGATCCAGCACGCCGATGAGGACGATCACGTGGTCCTTTACCTCGCCGGCGACGCCGATATCCACACCGCTCCCGCTCTTCGGAGCGACCTCGCAAGCCTGGTCGACCAAGCTAAGCCGGTGGTCGTCGATCTGAGCGCCTTAGCGTTCATCGACTCGACAGCGATCGGCATCCTCGTCGCCGCCTTGAAGCGGTTTCGCGCCGCGGGAGGCGACCTGTCGCTCCGGCGGCCGGTTGCGCGGGTCCGCAAGGTCTTCGAGATCACTGGGCTCACGCGTGTGTTCGAGATCGACGAGGACTAACACGGTGGCCTCACGGTCTCAGTCGCGACAGAACTGCCGTTATACGGGTGATCTTGTCAAGCACCATCGCCTCCGAGACCCTCGAGTAGTCGATCGAAGAGGGCGGCCCGCTCGGGCTGATCGTGCTCTCGGGCGTGGTCCCGCTGGCGCTTCAGCGTCGGCTTGAGCTCGACGGTCGTCTGGAAGTAGCTGCAGGTCTCACACGCGCTCTCCATTCGGCAGTGCGGCTCGACGGGGCGCGGGGGCAGAAGCCGTTGCCGAGCATGCGGGCGTGCGCCTCGCGTCGGAGTCTGGCCATTCCCGCGCCGCGTTCGCTGATGTCGTCGCGGTCGTGGCCCACAACCTCTCCTGACCCCTCGACGGTGACGGTAACGGCGTGGAGGTCCGTGTGAATCAGCCAGATGGCCGATCCCGGTGCTCCGGTCCGTCAGTCGACACGTCACGCGTCACGACCCCGGCGGCAGTCGGCGCCGGAGTGCACCCGGTTGCATCTCACCCTCGTCGTCGAAGAGGTCGTCGAGGCGTGCAGCGACGAGCGCCCGGGCTTCGACGAGGGCTGCCTCGACTGCGGCCTCGGCCCGGACGGCGTCCCCGAGCTCGAAGGCCATTTTGGCGGTGGCGAGCGCCTGGACGATGTCGTCGTGGATCTCGAGGGCGTCCATCCGCCTGGCTTCCCGAACGGCGAGGCGGCGACGGTACTCCTCGGCGGCCGTCCTGTCGGTCGCATCGCGGATGATGGCGAGGACGTGGCGCCCCTCGACTCCGGGCGGATTGTCGATACGCGACAGGCGCAGCTCCACAGGCACCTGCACACCGTTGCTGCGCAGCGCTGATACCTCGATGGGAGCCTGCGCGTCGATCACCGCCCCCTCGCCGGAGGCCGCATAGCGGGCGATCGCCCGGCGGTGGGCGTCCCGAAGTTGTGGCGGCACGAGCGCGTGCAGCGGCATGGCCTTGGCTTGCTCGGCCGAGTACCCGAAGAGGTCCGCCGCGCCGCGGTTCCACAAGATGATCTGCTCGGTCGCGGCATTGGCCACCACGACGGCGTCGGCCATGTGGTCGAAAAGCCGGCCGATCCCCCACTCCGACGGCTCCACCCTCCCATCGTGGCACACGCGCGGCCGGCACCTCCGACGACCACGCAGATCGCCCCCCGGAACCGGACGTGACCGCAACGTGGCACCCATCGCGCCATCATGAAGCGGTTCCTGCCTGAGCGATATCGAGCACATCGCTGCGCGATACCGCTCGACACCCGTCGACCTGGCCGCCAACTTCGACCCGCGCAGTTCCCCGAGACGGGAGGGGGGCGACAGTTGTCTGTTGGTTAAGACTCCGCCAAGGAGGACACACGGACGGTGCAGTTGATTGCCTCCTAATGGTCCTTATCGCCGGGCTATCCGCGACTGGCGAAGGTCTGTCTGCTGACAATGCCGCTCATGCCCAAGCGGAAATCCACGGCCCTTTGCGTAGTCGTTGCTGCCATGAGCGCGTGCGTCATCGCGGTTGTGCTCACCACGCCGGGTAGCGCTGACGGCGGCGGTGTGCCGCCAGGCAGCGACGTAGTCGTGCGGACAAACCCGACCAACGGCGTGGTGTACGCGGTGCGCCAAGGTGCGGTACACGTCGGACTCGGCGCAGTGTTGGCGACCGGCTTCCGCGCGGATTGCTCAGCAATCGTGTCCAAGGTCGTCGTATGTCGAGACCGATTCCTACACCAGGGGCACACGGCGACGAACACCGTTTTGGGAGCGGATTCCTGCGTCGTCCACGCGGACCCCCGACTGGGCGGGAGCAATCCCGGCGTCGACGCGATGACCCGCGCCCTTCGTCAGTGCATCGCTCCCGGTCAGTTGACGACCACCACAACGACGACCTTAGGGGTCACGACGACCGCGGTCACAAGCACGAGCACAACAGCCAAGGCGGCGACGCAGACGTTGCAGCACTGACCGCCCTGACGCTGGCTGGCTGGATGGAACGGACTCGAGTTTCACGCTGGCATCCGACCCGTTGGCGCCTTCGTCGCGCCGCCACCTCGTCGCGGGTCCGACCCGGGCCTTCGCATCTCTTCCTAACCGGCGCCGGTCGCCACCAGCACTACTGCGGCGCCAGCCATGAAGAGGAGCGCCACGCCGCACAGCAGGTTGGCGATGGGACCGTTAGCCCGCTTTCGCATGATGTCGCGGTCGTTTGCGATTCGAAGCACCACGACGAGAAACGGCGCAGTGGCGATCCCGCCGCCGCCGCCACCCCACTGGGACCTGTCGCCAGTCGAACACCGTGGCCCGCGACCACGGCTGCCAGTGCGAGCGGCAGCAAAGGCCGTACGTGCCCCTCGCCCGGGAAGGCGACAAACAGAATCCGCACCCCTGAGATGAAACCACGCCGCTTTGGAACTGACGCATCAGCGGCCAGGTAACGACGACAACCCAGCTCCGGCGATCCGGGACGCCCCTGGTCGCTGATTGAACGAATATTTGGGGGCAGTTCGTCGCTAACGACGCTGACCGTCTCCCGGCCTGTTCGCAAGTCTCGACCAGTCACTCGCTCTACCGGCCTCAGTGCCGGGGCGGTGGAACCAGTAGACGCCAGCGCGCATACGGCCCATCGGCAGGGGCACGTCGAAGTACGTCTCGTCGTGCTCTTCCAGCTCGAGCGGCGAAAAGAGCGCGACCGCCTCGTCGCGCGTCATGTGTCGCGGCCCGTTGGGTATCCAGATCCGGGGCCGGTGCGCGAAGTGGACGAGCACGTAGTCGCCTCCCGGTACAAGCCACTCGTCCAGCCGTCTCCGGTAGGCGCTCACCTTGCCTTTCGGCAGATGGTGCAAGCAGCCCGAGTCGAGCACGACGTCGAAGGGCGAGGACGCCGTGTAGTCGACGACATCGCGTTCACGAAACTCAACCTCGACGCCCGCCTGCTCGGCGCGCTCCCGGGCAGCGGCCAGAGCTGCTGCCACGAAGTCGACGGCGACGACCGTAAAGCCCTGCTGCGCTAAGTAGACGGCGTGGACGCCTTGACCGCAACCGAGGTCCAGTGCTCGCCCACATGTGCTGCGTCGCGCGACGGCGTGCTCGAGGAGCGTCGGTGGCTGATCGCGATGCCACGGCAAGGACTCCACGCTCGGCGCCCGTCGGTACAGCCGAGCGAACACCGTGCGCTCCAGGCTTCGGCCAGCGCCGCGCCCAGGATCGGGCTCAAGTTGCCGCACGTTGCCACTCCTCCGCTGGACTTCCCGCTCCCAGCGCCACTATCGCGCCAGGCTCGATGGGGACGCCCACGAGCCGGCGGTAGGGGGCACCCTCGCACCATCGCAGAGATCGTCGTTCTGGGCGGCCGCGACGACGCGGGAGCCCAGCGCGTAGCGGGCGATATGTCGCGCCCGCAGGAACAAGCGCCGACTGAATGTCGGTAGTCAAAGCACGGTCTCAGTGCCGGCGATCCGGGACGGG
>JAFAUA010000159.1 GCA_019243595.1 Acidimicrobiia bacterium | reverse complement strand
GTCTCGCGGTCGAGGCTGCGCTCCACGACCTTCTCGGCCAGCTCGATGGCGAGCTCGCCGACGCGACCCTGGAGGTCGGCCATGGCCCGCTGGACCTGGGCCTGGATGTCCTCCTGGGCGCGGGCCCGGAGATCGCCGACCTCGGTCTCGGCCTGACGCTTGAGGTCCTGGCGCAGGCGGTCGGCCGCCTGGCGGGCCTCCTCGATGATGCGAGCGGACTCCGACCGTGCGTCGGCCAGCTGGCGCTGGTATTCCTCGAGGATGCGCTGGGCGTCGCCGCGGGCCTGCTCGGCCTCGTCGATGCTCGTACGGATCTTCTCGGCGCGGCCGTCCATGCCCTTCTTGATGGCGGGGTAGCCGACCCGGGCCAGGAAGATGAACAGGATGACGAAGGAGATGCCACCCCAGATCAGCTCGTTGGCCGCGGGCAAGATCGGGCTCGGCGCCTTCTGGCAGTCGTCGATCTTGCCGCCGTTCTCGAGCTTGTCGATGCACTCCTTGGCGGTCGTCTTGGGCTTGACGGTCGCCGACGTGGTCTCGTTGCCACCGGTGCCGTTGCCCGTGTTCTCGATCGTCGTCGTCGGCGGCGCGTCCTGAGCGAACGCGGGCGCCGCGACCACGGCCAGGGCACCGAGCGACCCGATGCCGATGGCGCCGGCGAGGATTGCCCTCCTGATGCGCATGACGTGCTCCTAACCGGAGATGATGAAGGCGAGGACGAACCCGAACAGGGCGAGCGCCTCGGTGAAGGCGATGCCCAGGAACATCGTCGTGCGGGCCGCGCCTGCCGCCTCGGGCTGGCGGGCGCTGGCGGTGATGGCGTTGCCGACAACGATGCCGATGCCGATGCCCGGTCCGATGGCAGCGCCGCCGTAGACGATGCCTCGGCCGACAGCGGTGAGCCCGGCCTGAAGCTCGCCGGCGTTCTGTGCTGCCAACATGAGTGCGTGCACGGATTTCCCTCCTAGTGCTCTGGGTGAATTGCGCCGCCGATGTACACGGCGGTCAGGATCGTGAAGATGAAGGCCTGGAGGACCGAGACGAGGACCTCGAAGCCGTACAGGGCGACCAGCAGGGCGCCGGGGATGACGGCGCCGATATAGGTCGCGGTGAACAGGGCGGCGGTGAGGATGGCGAACGTCGCCAGCAGCAGGTGGCCGGCGAGCATGTTGGCGAAGAGTCGGACCGCCAGTGACAGGGGACGGGTGAAGAAGTAGGTGAGGAACTCGATCGGCGAGACCAGCAGATAGAGCGCCTTCGGCACCCCCGGCGGGAACAGCATCGACTTGAAGTAGCCGAGGAAGCCCTGATGCCGGAACCCGAGGTAGTGGTAGATGAAGAAGACGATCGCCGTCATGAAGAACGGCAGCGCCATGCGGGCGTTCACCGGCATCTGGATGACCGGGATCACCTCGAAGATGTTGCAGACGAAGATGAAGGTGAACAGCGTCAGCAGGAAGGGCGTCCAGTTGAGGCCCTCGGGACCGATCGTCTGGAGGATGACCTCGTTGCGGACGAAGTCGACGGCCGCCTCGGCCACGTTCTGAACGCCCGACGGCACCAGCGCGCCCTTGCGGGCGGCCAGGAAGAACCAGATCAGCAGGACGACGGCCAGCCACTCGAGCAGGACGACCTTGTTGACCGCCCACATGCCGCTGCCGAAGATCGTCGGCCAGCGGATCAGGTGGCTGATCGGCGGGAAGTCCAGCGCCAGATGCACTACTAGAGCTCCTTCCGAGGCTTGAGGCCGGGGTGGCCGAGCGTTGCCGATACGTACTTGCTCTCCCAGAACAGGAGACCGAGCTGGGTCAGCAGGAGGGTGAACGCCAACGTCGGCAGGTCGACCCAGCTGTCGTGGCGGATCAGGGAGATGACCCCGACGAGAACGCCCATGCGGACGAGGAAGCCGCCGAGGGCGGCCACCATGAGCAGGTTCAGCGAGGTGCGGGCCGCCCACGACAAGGCCGCGCCCGACAGGCCGAGGTTCAGAATGACGACGGCCACCGCGAAGCCGGCCGAGGCGGCGCCGGCACCGCCCCTGGCCACCAGGGCGATCAGCACGATGGCGGGTGCGATGACGAGACCCTTCTTGGCGATGTCGACGACCAGCTCGCGCTCGACGGGCGGCGCCTCTTCGGCGGGGAGGACCCGGCGGGCCTTGATCTCGGCCTCGGGGATCACTTGGCTCTCCCCATTAGGCGATCGTCCTCGGCCTTCATCTTGGCGTTGTAGTCCCGGACCGTCATGCCGACCGTCACGCTGAGAGCCCAGAGGAACAGGACGATGGTGAAGATCGGGCTCGTGCCGACCCAGCGGTCGAGGAAGTAGCCGCCCGCCCCGCACAGCATTGGCGTGGCCACGAACTCCACGGCCTTGGAGAAGCCGTCCGCCACGGCGTTGGCAGTCCCGCCGCCTGCGGCTTGCCGGCTCCACTTCGCCAGGTCCAACGACCCCTCCCACCTCGCTGGTTTCGGGTGCCCGAAACCTCTGTTGTGTGGGGCCGAAACTAGGGGAGCCTCGCCGGAGGTCGCAAATCGCCGCGACGGCCGTTCGCAGGCGTCGCCGCGGGCGGCACAGTGGGCACTTCCCGGACCTGTCCGTTGCGCCGGACGCCGGGGTGGAACAGCGTGTAGAGGGCCACCGCCAGGCCCGCGATGGCGGGCAGGACGATGGCGTTGCCGGTGTTGGTGTAGGTCGGGAAAAGGACGACGAGCGACAGCACCGCCGTCCACGCCCAGAGGATCACGACCGAGCGGCGCTGGCCATGACCGAGGCGCATGAGGCGATGGTGGAGGTGCTCCTTGTCGGCTTGAGAGAGCGACGCCCGCTTCATGGCCCGGCGCACGATCGCGAAGAGGGTGTCGATCATCGGCACCCCGAGGATGAAGAACGGGATCACCAGGGGGGCGAAGAAGAAGTAGGTCTGACCGCTGAATTGGTCGGCCGTGCGTCCGCCGACGGTGACCGTCGTCGACGCCATCAGCAGACCGAGGAGAAGAGCACCGGCGTCGCCCATGATGATCTTCGACGGGTGGAAGTTGTGGGGCAGGAACCCGAGGCACACGCCGCAGGCAATCACGGCGATCAGTGGGCCGATGTTGTCGGGTGCGAGCAACCCGGCGTCGGACAGACGGTTGGCGTAGAGGAAGAAGGCACCGGCGGCGATCGCCACGACGCCAGCGGCGAGACCGTCGAGGCCGTCGATGAGGTTGACGGCGTTGGCCATCACGACCACCCACAGGACCGTGACGAGGAAGCCGAGGTCGGGCGACAGGACGACGAAGTCGGCGAAGGGGATGCGGAAGTAGAACATCGTCACGCCCGCCAAGCCGAGGGCGCAGGCGGCGAGCACCTGGCCGGCGACCTTGGCCGGCGCCGACACCTCACGGAGGTCGTCGAGGAAGCCGACGCCGAAGATGATGGCGGCGGCGATGATCACGCCGATGGGTTCCGACGAGCCGGTGAACACCGACTTGAACCCGGGCAGGGCGGCGGCGACCGCCATGGCGACGAGGAAGGCCAAGAACATCGCCGTGCCCCCGATCGTCGGGAGCGGTGCCGTGTGCACGCGGCGCTCATCGGGATAGACGACGGCGCCGATGCGCACGGCGAGTCTTCGGACGAGCGGCGTGGCCCCGTAGGTCACCCCCCCGGCCACTGCGAAGACGATCAGGTAGCGCAGCAAGCGGTCAGCTCTCTGGGTACGGCGTGAACTTCGAGCACAGAGTGTTCACTGCTTCCCGAACCGAGTCGACCTCGCCGTCGTCGTCGCGGCCGCGCAGCGCGCGGCCGATCAGCGCTGCGATCTCGGGCATCTCCTGCTCCCCCATGCCGGCGGTCGTCTCCGCCGCCGTGCCGATGCGTACTCCGCTGGCCTGGAACGGCGGCCGGGGGTCGTTGGGGACGGTGTTCTCGTTGAGGGTGATGCCGGCCCGGTCGAGCACCAGGCGGGCCTGCTTGCCGGTGAGGTCGGGATCGAACGGCCGCAGGTCGACGAGCATCAGGTGGTTGTCGGTGCCGCCGGACACGAGGCGGAATCCTTCGTGGGCGAGCGCCTCGGCGAGCGCCTGGGCGTTGCGGACGACCTGCGCCGCGTACTCCTTGAACGACGGCTGCGCCGCCTCGTGGAAGGCGACCGCCTTGGCGGCGATGACATGGTCGAGGGGTCCGCCCTGGATGCCCGGCATCACCATCTTGTCGATCGCCTGCGCGTACTCCTCCTTGCACACGATCGCCGCGCCGCGCGGACCGCGCAGCGTCTTGTGGGTCGTGAAGGTGACGACGTCGGCGAACGGCACCGGGTTCGGGTGCGAACCGCCGGCGATCAGGCCGGCGACATGGGCGGCGTCGAAGATGAACAGGGCGCCGACGTCGTCGCAGATGCGGCGCAGGGCCTCGGGGTCCCACAGGCGCGGGTAGGCGGTGGCGCCGGCGATGATCGCCTTGGGCCGCTCCTGGGCCGCCAGGTCGGCGATCTGGTCGTAGTCGAGGCGCTCGTCGCTGTCGGTGACGCCGTAGGAGACGAACTGGAAGAAGCGCCCGCTGAAGTTGACCGGCGAGCCGTGGGTGAGATGGCCACCCTGGTCGAGGCGCATCCCCATGAGCTTGTCGCCCGGTGAGAAGAGCGCGTAGTAGACGGCCATGTTGGCGGTCGAGCCCGAGTGCGGCTGCACGTTTGCGTGCTCGGCGCCGAAGAGTTCCTTGCATCTCGTGCGGGCCAGGTCCTCGACCTCGTCAACGATGGCGTTGCCGCCGTAGTAGCGCTTGCCGGGATAGCCCTCGGAGTACTTGTTGGTGAGGACCGAGCCTGTCGCCTCGAGGACTTCGCGCGAAGCGAAGTTCTCCGACGCGATCAGCTGGAGCGTGGTGTTCTGGCGCTCGAGCTCGCGGTCGACGAGGTCGAAGAGCTCGTTGTCTCGCGGGTGCTGCTCCATCAGTTGCTCTCCTCGATCTCTCTGATCTGCTCGATGCGCGGGACGTGGCGGCCGCCCTGGAACTCGGTGGCGAACCACGTCTCCAGGATCTCGTCGGCCAAGCCGGTGCCCACGACGCGCCCGCCGATCGACAGGACGTTGGCATCGTTGTGCAGGCGCGAGTACTTGGCCGCGTAGAGGTCGTTGCACAGGGCGGCGCGGATGCCGTGGACCTTGTTGGCGGCGATCTGCTCCCCCTGGCCGCTGCCGCCGAGGACGACACCCCGATCGGCGTCGCCCTGCGCGACCTGCCGGGCCACGTCGGCACAGATCGGCGGGTAGTCGACGGGCTCGGTGCTGTGGGTGCCCCGGTCGTCGACGTCGTGGCCCTGGGTCTTCAGCCAGTCGATGACGTGCTGCTTGAGCTCGTACCCCGCATGGTCGGACCCGATGGCGACGCGCATCTCTTAGGCGCTTTCCACCGCCGCGGCAGGCCACATGAGATCGACCAGGTGGTCGATCAGGCCGCTGAGCTCGTCGGCCGTCCGCTCGTAGGCGCTCCGGGGAAGGCCGATGGGGTCGTCGATGTCGTCGTCGGGCGACTGGCCCAGGAGGTCGGCGCGCTGCCGGCCGGCGTGGGCGCGGGACAGCCAGGCGTCGATCGACTCGCCGGGCGCCCGGATGCCGATTGCCGAGCCGCGGCGCACCAGCTCCTTGAGCGTGAACGCCCGCGGCCAGATGTCGGGCAGGGCGAGCACGGCCTCGCGCAGGTGCTCCCGGGACATGGCGATGGCCAGGTCGGCGTCCTCCAACAGGTCGCGGTCGAAGATCCGGCTGCGGTGGGCGGACATGTCGATGCCGCGGTCGGCCAGCACGTCCACCCCGTGGGCGCTCGCCCGCTCACCGACCAGTCGGAGTCCGGCGGAACCGACGCGCACGTCGACCGTCCGCCCTTCTAGCCGGTGTCGCAGGAGCGCCTCGGCCATGGGCGAGCGGCAGATGTTGCCGGTGCACAGGAAGAGGACCTCGATGGGCTCAACCTTATGGCGCCTCGGTACGCTCCCCCCGCCATGGCGATCGACCCTCGAACACCTGTTGTGGTCGGCGTCGCGCAGACACTGCGACGCCCCGAGGATCCGGCGACGTCGACGTCGCCGGTCGACATGATGGCCGACGTCCTGCGGCTGGCGGCCGACGACGCCGGACCGGGCAGCTCGCTGCTGGCGCGGGCCGACAGCGTGCGGATCGTCTCCATGCTCTCGTGGCGCTACAGCGACCCGGGATCGATGGTGGCTGCCCGCCTCGGCGCCTCGCCACGGCAGACGGTCGTCACCACGGCCGGTGGCAACAGTCCCCAGGCGCTGCTCAACAACACCGCAGTCGCCATCCAGGATGGCGAGCTCGACGTCGCCCTGATCGCCGGCGCCGAGGCGATGTACACGCGCCTGCGCTCGCGCAAGGCCAAGATCCATCTCGACTGGGAGCAGCAGCCCGCCGACGTCGAGCCGACGTTCGTGCTCGGCGAGGACCGGCCGGGCGTCAGCGACCTGGAGATGGCGCGCTCGATCATGCTGCCGATCCAGGTGTACCCGGTGTTCGAGAACGCCCTGCGTGCCGCAGCCGGCGAGTCGATCGACGAGCACCAGCAGAAGATCGCCGCGCTGTGGTCGCGGTTCAGCTCGGTGGCAGCCCGCAATCCGCACGCGTGGTTCAGAGACGAGAAGACGGCCGACGAGATCGGCACCGTCACCGCCGAGAACCGCTGGATCGGGTTCCCGTATCCGAAGGCCATGAACGCCAACCTCGACACCGACCAGTCGGCGGCGCTCATCGTGTGCTCGGTGGAAGCCGCCCGGGCCGCGGGCGTACCCGAGGACAAGTGGGTGTTCCCGTGGTCCGGTTCCGACGCCCACGACCACTGGTTCGTGTCCGAGCGCGACAACCTGCACTCCTCGCCTGCCATCCGCCTTAACGGACAGCAGGCCCTCTCGCTGGCCGGCATCGGCATCGACGACGTCGCCCACGTCGACCTCTACTCGTGCTTCCCTTCCGCCGTGCAGATCGGCGCCCAGGAGCTCGGCCTCGGCCTCGACGAGCCCGACCGCCCGCTGACCGTCACCGGCGGCCTCAGCTTCGCGGGGGGTCCCGGCAACAACTACGTCACCCACTCGATCGCGGCCATGGTCGACGTGCTCCGCGCCGACCCCGGCTCGTTGGGCCTGTGCACGGCGCTGGGCTGGTACGTCACCAAGCACGCCATCGGCGCGTACTCGACCGAGCCGCCTCCGAACGGCTTCCGCCACGCCCACCCCCAGGACGAGGTCGACGCCCTGCCGCGCCGAGAAGCGGTCGCCGACTACGACGGCCCGGTCACCATCGACTCCTACACGGTCATGCACGAGCGCGACGGCGAGCCCGCCATGGGCATCGTCGCCTGCCTCCTCCCCGACGGCCGCCGCACCTGGGCCCATACCACCGAGCCCGGCCTAATGAAGTCGATGACCCTCGAGGAATTCGTCGGCCGCCCCGCCACCGTCAAGAGCGGCGGCCAGATCGACGTCGCCTAATTCCGCATTCTGAGGGTGGAAGTCCGGGCTATGAGGCCGACATCCATCCTCAGAATGAGCTCTAGGCGAGCGAAACGCGGGGCATGTCTCTCCGCAGCATCGCCACGCGGCCGTCTTGGTCGTCGTCGGCGACGGCGTTGAGGACGACGCCGACAACCAGGCCGTCGACGGTGTCGAGGATGTCGACGGCGCGGGCCAGCTCTCCTGCCTGACCAGACGGGGCACCAGCGATGACGAGGGCGACATCGGCGATGGAGGCGACCACCGCGGCGTCGCTGGTGGGCGCCATCGTCGGGGTGTCGATGACGACGACGTCGGCCTGGGCTTGGAGGGCGGCGAGCACCTCGACCGTGCGCTGGGCCGACAGCAACTGGCCCGGCGCGGGAGGTGTCGGCCCGGCGGCCAGAACCTGGAGCCTCGGCTCGCCCGGCACTGCCTGCACGGCGCGGGACAGGGGCGCCTCGCCGCGCAGGACTGACGTGAAGCCGGCCTCGTTGGGGAGGTCGTAAAGCGTGTGGAGCTGCGGGTTGCGCAGGTCGCAGTCGACGACGACGACCGTGCGGCCGGCGCGGGCGAGCACGATGCCCAGGTTGGCGACGACCGTCGTGCGACCGTCGCCCGCGGCGGGGCTGGTGACAACCAGGCTCCGCAGTGACCGGTGCGGGAGGATGTGCTGGAGCGTGGCGGCCAGCGAGCGGTACGCCTCGGCCGCCGGCGACGTCGGTTGGTCGCGGCGCAGGAGCGGGCGCTCTTGGCCCCGCCACTGCGGCACGGCGGGAATCATCCCGAGCACGGGAACGCCCGGACCGGACCGTTCCACCGCGGGGACCTCTTCGTGCTCAGCGACGGCGACCGGCTCGGGCTCCGGCTCCGGCTCCGGATGCGGCTCGGGCTCGGGCTCGGCGACAGGCTCCGGCGCCGGTGGCGGCGGAGAAGCCGCCGCGGCAGGCACGAACGGCGGCGCTGACGCTGCGGCAGGCACCAACGGCGGCGCTGACGCTGCGGCAGGCACGAGCGGGGGCGGGGGCGGCTGACGCTCAGCGGTGTCGCTGTCGGCTTGCGCTGCGCGCCGGGAGACGCGGTAGTCGAGGAACAGCGCGACGAGCACGCCGAGGACGAAGCCGGCGAGCAGGCCGATCAGCGTGTTGCGGACCGGGTGGGGCGATGACGCGGAGCTCGGCGGACGAGCCGCGGACGCGAGCTCGGGACCGGGCGCGCTCGTCAGCCTGTCGAGCTGGGCCTGGAGGTCGGCGACCTCGCGCTGCAAGGTGTCGCGGCGGGCGGCGAGCGCGCCGACGGCCGAGGGGCGGGCCGCCGCGATTTCGGCGGCCATCGGATCGAGCTGGCGCTGGACGTCGGCGATGCGCGCTCGAAGATCGCCGGCCGGGCCCGCGGTGGCGGCGACCTGCTGGTCGTGGATCTGCGCGAGGTGGACGGCGACGTATCCGTTCGCCAGGTCGGCGGCGCCGCGAGCCGTGTCGGCCTTCGCGATGACGCGCACTTCGTCGGGTTGCGACGCCGGCTCGATCGACACCTTCGGCGTGATCCCGGCTTGGTCGGCCACCGCGGCGCGCAGGCGCGCACTGCGCAGAGAAGTGATCTCGCCGGCGGTCTGGGTCGAGCTCGGGACGCGCACGAGCGCGGTCGCTCGAAAGACCTTCGGCTGCGCGAGGGACGCGAAGAGCGCCGAGGCCGCAACAGCAGCGGTCGTCAGCGCGATCAGGCCCTTGTGTCGTTGGAACGGTCGCACGGAACGAGGAATACGGCCGGCGCTACGGTGCGTCGGCGGAGGCGATGGTAGTGGCGTGAGGGTCGATTACCCCGCGACCCCGAGCACGTCTGACCACGGCACCGTGCCCTCGCGAACGAGGCGCGCCGTGGACCCCGTGAGGTCAACGACGGTGGACGGCTCGCCCTCGCAGCGCCCGCCGTCGACGACCACGGCGACGGCGTCGCCGAACAATTCCTCGACCTCCGCGGCCGTCGGCGGTGTCGCCTGGCCGTGGAGGTTGGCGCTCGTCGTCGCGAGCGGACCCACTGCTGTGCACAGACGCCGCGGGACATCGTGGTCGGGGCACCGCACGCCGACGGTCGGCGCGCCGGCACCGTTGCCGAGCACGAGATCGACGCCGGTGCGCATCGGCAGCACGATCGTCAACCCGCCCGGCCAGAAGCGGGCCATCAGGGTGCGGGCCCGAGGGTCGAGGTCGGCCACCTCCGTCGCCTGCTCGACGCTGTCGACGAGGACCGGCAGGCGCACGTCGAACGGCCGCCGCTTGGCGGCGAACAGACGGGCGGTGGCGCCCTCGACAGTCGGGTCGACGGCCACGCCGTACACGGTGTCGGTAGGGATGACGACGACATGCCCGCGCCTAAGCGCGTCGACGGCATCTTCGAAGGAGCTCAACGCCGCGCGACGAGGACGCGAGCCCGGCCGTTGAGGTCGGGGCGGACATCGGCGTCGGCAAAACCGGCGGCGCGGGCCAGCGCCATCGCGTCGTCGGCTTGGTGGGGCGCGATCTCGACGACCGCCGCCCCACCAGGCGCCAGCCACGACACGGCGCCGGTGACGACGTCGGCGACCGCCTCGGTGCCGGCCGGACCGGCGACGAGCGCAGTGCGGGGCTCCCAGTCGACGACCTCGGAGGGGAGTACTTCGCCCTCGGCGATGTACGGCGGGTTGGACACCACGAGGTCGAACTGGCCGCGCAGGGCAGCGGGCAGGGCCTCGAACCACCGTCCGCAGGCGGTACGCACCCGGACGGCGGCGGCGCCGATACCCGCCAGGTTCGCGCTGGCGACGGCGAGCGCGTCCTCGGACGCGTCGGTCGCCCAGACGTGGGCGGTCGGAGCCTCGGCGGCGATCGAGAGGGCGATGGCGCCCGAGCCCGTGCCCAGGTCGACGACCAACGGCTGCGGGGAGTCGATGCGGCGCAGCTCCCTGATGGCGACCTCGACGACGACCTCGGTCTCGGGCCGAGGGATGAGCACCCGCTCGTCGACGAGAAGGTCGAGGGTGCGGAAGCCCCACCGCCGCAGCACGTACTGCAGCGGCTCCCCCGCCGCCCGACGCTCGACCATGTCGTCGAAGAACGGCACTGCACGCGTCGGCACGGGCTCGTCGAGAGTCAGCAGCCAGTCCGCGCCTTCTCTTCCCGACGTCCGCTCGACGATGCGGCGGGCCTCGATGTCAGAGCCGAGGCGCTCCGTCGCCAACGAGTAGAGGTGGCGCCAGGTCAGGGTCCCAGCCGCGGCACGCGCGCCGGCGCTCTGCCTTACCTCGCGCTCTCCCTCTGTCACGCGTCGGCACCCGCCAGCTGGCGAGCGCGTTCGTCGGCGACCAGGGCGTCGACCACCTCGTCGAGCTCGCCCATCAACACCTTGTCGAGCTTGTACAGCGTGAGTCCGATGCGGTGGTCGGTGATGCGGTTCTCCTTGAAGTTGTACGTGCGGATCTTCTCCGATCGCCCGCCGCCGCCGACCTGACCGCGGCGCTGCTCGGACTGCTCGGCCGCCTGCCGGTCCTGCTCGGCCTTCAGGAGCCGAGCCCGGAGCACCTGCAGCGCCTTCGCGCGGTTCTGGATCTGGCTCTTCTCGTCCTGCATGGCGACGACCGTGCCCGTCGGCAGGTGGGTGATGCGAACCGCGGAGTCGGTCGTGTTCACCGACTGCCCACCGGGGCCGGTGGAGCGGTACACGTCGATCTTGAGGTCGTTGGGGTCGATCTCGATGTCGACCTCCTCGGCCTCGGGCAGCACGGTGACCGTCGCCGACGACGTGTGGATCCGGCCCTGCGACTCGGTGACCGGCACCCGCTGCACACGATGGGGACCACCCTCGTGCTTCATGCGACTCCACACGCCGTCGCCCTTCAAGAGGAAGGTGATCTCGTTGAAGCCGCCCATGTCGGACGGGTCCGTGCCGAGGATCTCGAGCTTCCAGCGCATGCGCTCGGCGTAGCGCTGGTACATGTCGAAGAGATCCTTGGCGAACAGGTTCGCCTCTTCGCCGCCCTCGGCGCCCCGGATCTCGACGATGACGTTCTTCTCGTCGTTGGGGTCCTGCGGCAGGAGAAGCACGCGCAGCTCGTCCTCCAGGCGTTCGATGGCGGCCTCGTTCTCGTCGACCATCGACCGCCAGATCTCGCGGTCCTCACCGCTCGAATCGCCGAGCATCTGCTTGGCTTCCGCCAGCTCGTCGACGGCCCGCCGATACTCGCGGTAGCGCTGGACGATCGGCTCGAGCTGCTTGTGCCGGCGCGAAACGTCCCGCAGGGCGCGCTGATCACTGATGACCTCAGGGTCGGCGAGCTTGCGGAGCACGTCCTCGTACTCCTGCTCCAGATCAGCGAGCCGTTCGAGCATTGCAATTCAAGGTTAGGGACTGCGCCAGTCATCGGGGACGGTCATCACTTCGGCGGGCTCGATGAGGGCATCGGCCAGCGGTCGCAGATAGGGATGGTCATCGCGCTCGGGGACGACGATCACCAGACGTGCGCCCCGCCCGTCCGACAAGCGTGCGTCGACCGCCGCGGGCACCAGGTCGACGTCGACACCCGTCGAGAAGACGGCGACCAGCGGCCGTCCGTCGACATCGACGCCGGCGGCGGGCGCGGGCGCGGACTTGCGCAGGTCGTCGACCTCGACCGGCGAGGGTATTGGCGTCAGTTCGGCCGCTCCGACCAGCGCCGGGTTGGCGACGGCCCGAGCCCGCAGCCACCGCTCGGGGGCGAGCCGGTTGTACGGGTGGTGCGGTGCACCTCCGCGTCGATGACCTTCGACGGTGGCGACGACCCGGGCGAGCGCCGCTTCGGTGGGCTCGTCTACGTGCACCATTCCCTGGGCCTGGCGGTCGTGCTTGCCGACGCCGACCTCGAGCACGGGCCCATGCTCGTCGATGGCGGCCCGCGCCACCTCCAGGCCCAGGACCTCGCCGCGGAGCACGCCGTGCTCGACGACGGGCTCGGCGCCCGACCGTCGGATCACGTCGGCGAGCAGCTCCAGGCGCGGGTCGAGCGCGGGCTCCGTTCCGAGCTGTTCAGGCTCTGCCTGGATCAGGGATGTGTCGTCGACGCGCCACACGGTCGGCGCCGCGGCAAAGGCGGCGGCCCGTCGGGCGAGCGCTCCCGACGCGTCGTCGACGATCAGGTGCAGTTGCGCAATCGGAAGGCGGTGGGCCCAGAGCAGCCCCCGGCCCAGGGCGCGCGCCGGCTCCTCGGCGGCGTAGACCCAGGCGGTGTCGGCGCCGACGAGCGCGGCGCCGCCAGGAAAGCGCTCAGGGCGCCGGTCTCCCTCTCCCCACTGCCCCCGGACGAGGGCCCGCAGCTTGGCCTGGCGAAGGGCTTCCGCCCGTCCGGCGTCGGCTACTTCTTGCTCCCCTTGCGAGCGCCGTAGCGACGCTCGAAGCGCTCGACCCGGCCGCCGGTGTCGACCAGCTTCTGCTTGCCGGTGAAGAACGGGTGGCACTCGTTGCAGAGCTCGACGTGCAGGTCGGACTGCGTCGACCGCGTCGTGAACGTGTTGCCGCACGAGCACTTCACGGTGGCCTCCTGGTACTGGGGGTGAATGTCTGCCTTCATTTCGATCTCCACATTAGGGCGAGCGGTTGTTCAACCACTCCGGCCGTCCCGATGTTCCCTATCCGGTGGGCGTCGGCGCCTTGGCGATCTCGCCCAGGAACTCGTCGTTGCTCTTGGTTGTCTTGATCTTGTCCATGAGCAGCTCGAGGCCGGCGCCGCCCTCGAGGGCGTTGAGCACCCGGCGCAGCTTCCACACCTGCTGTAGCTGGTGGCGCTCGAAGAGCAACTCCTCGTGGCGGGTGGATGAGCCGTCGACATCGATCGACGGGTAGATCCGGCGCTCGGCCAGCTTCCGGTCGAGCCGCAGCTCCATGTTGCCGGTGCCCTTGAACTCCTCGAAGATCACCTCGTCCATCCGGGACCCGGTCTCGATGAGGGCGGTCGCCAGGATCGTGAGCGAGCCGCCTTCCTCGATGTTGCGGGCGGAGCCGAAGAATTTCTTGGGCGGGTAGAGGGCCGCGGAGTCGACGCCGCCGGAGAGGATGCGGCCCGACGCGGGCGCCGCCAGGTTGTAGGCCCGGGCCAGCCGCGTGATGCCGTCGAGAACGATCACCACGTCCTTGCCCATCTCGACGAGGCGCTTGGCCCGCTCGATCGCCAGCTCGGCTACCTGGGTGTGCTCCTCGGAGGGGCGGTCGAAGGTCGACGACACGACCTCACCCTTCACCGAGCGACGCATGTCGGTGACCTCCTCGGGCCGCTCGTCGACGAGCAGGACCATGAGGTGCACCTCGGGGTTGTTGGTCTCGATCGAGTGCGCGATCTGCTTGAGGACGGTTGTCTTGCCCGCCTTGGGCGGCGACACGATCAGGCCGCGCTGGCCTTTCCCAATCGGCGAGAGCAGGTCGACGATGCGGGCGACCATGTTGTTGGTGTCGCCTGGCACCTCGAGGCGCAGCTTCTGGTCGGGGAAGAGGGGCGTGAGTTCCTCGAAGCGAGGGCGGGCCCGGGCTTCGTCGGGCGTCATGCCGTTGACGGTGTCGATGCGCAACAGCGCCGGGTACTTCTCACTGCTGCTGGCCGGCCGGCTGGCACCACTGACGAAGTCGCCTTTGCGCAGTGCGAAGCGGCGCACCTGGCTGAGCGAGACGTACACGTCCTTCTGACTGGACAGATAGCCGCCCGTGCGCAGGAAGCCATACCCCTCGTCGCGCAGGTCGAGGAGACCCTCGACGGGAACGGGTTCGCCCTGGAACTGCTGCTCGCGCTCACCCTGGTCCTGCGGCTGGCGATCGCCACGCTCACCACGGTCGCTGCGGTCGCGGCCCCGCCGGCGCCGGCTCCGCCGGTTCCCCGGTTCGGCCACGCCGCCGCCGTACCCCTGCTGGTTGCCGCGACCCTCCTGGCGCTCCTGACCCTGCTGTCCCTGCTCCTGCGGCTTCGGCTGCTCCCGCTGGTCCTGCTGCCCCGCGGACCCACTCGTATCGGCGTCGGTGTCGTTCGCTGCGTCAGTCTCCGATGACGCCGGCTCCTGCGACTCGGTCGTCTCGGCGGCCGGCTGCTCGGTTGTCTCGTGCTCCTGGTTGTCGCCGGCATCGTCGGCGCCGTTGGCAGACTTCGGCTTCGTCGCCCGCTTGGGCTTGTCGTCCTCGGTCTCGATGCCCGCCTCGCGGAGGATCTGACTGATGAGGGTCGCCTTCGATGTGCGCGCCCCGGCCTTTACGCCCATCGCCTCGGCGATGGCGGCCAGCTCGTCGCGCTCCTTGCGCTCCAGCACAGAACGCTCGAGGGCCTGTTCCTCCACACTCATTGGAACTACCTCTAGATACGAGTGGCGGGCACAGCGGAGGGCTCGCCCGACCACGAAGGATTGATCGCCTCGACGATGCCGGGGGGTGTGCGACGGGGACTGGGGGCTCCGAATGTTGCGTCCCCCTGCCGTCGACCCCAACAGCATACGCACGTTCAGGAGATTGCGCGCCACGATGTGGGCATGGACGAGGTCGTCTCCCTCGCAAGCGTGACCAAACGCTTCGGTGGCGTCGCCGCCGTGGACGCCATCGACCTCGTCGTGCGCGCCGGTGAGCGGGTCGGGTTGCTGGGCCCGAACGGGGCGGGCAAGACGACGACGCTGCTGATGCTGCTCGGCGTGGTCGCCCCCGACGAGGGCTCCATCGACGTTGCCGGCCACCGGCTGCCGAAGGGTCGTAGCGCGGCGATGGCCCAGGTGGGCTTCGCCGCCGGCTACCTGCCGTTGCCGGAACGCCTCAAGGTCGACGAGTACCTCCGCTTCTACGGGCAGCTCTACGGCCTCCCCGATCCTGACATCGAGGCCGCCCTCGGACGCTTCGGTGTCGCCAACCTGGCTCGGGCGCGCGGGACCGACCTGTCGTCGGGTCAGCGGACGCTCGTCGGGATCGTGAAGGCGATCCTCCACGGGCCCCGCTTGCTCGTGCTCGACGAACCGACAGCGTCGCTCGACCCCGACGTCGCCCTGCGCGTCCGGACGGGTCTGCAGGCGCTGTGCCGCGACGAAGGCACGACGCTGCTCGTCACCAGCCACAACATGGTCGAGGTCGAGCGCATGTGCGACCGCGTTGTCTTCATCGCGTCCGGTCGGATCGTGGCCGACGGCACACCGGCAGACGTCGCCAGTGCGTTCGGCGGCGCGGACCTCGAGAGCGTGTTCCTGCGCCTCGCCGGCCGCGAGGAGCCGGAGCACCCGCACGAGCGCAACCAGCAGACAGAAAGGCCCGCAGGATGACCGGCGCGCAGCTGTCGTGGCTGCGGATCAAGGCGGTCGCGCGCCGGCACTACTACGTGTTGCTGCGCGCGCCGCACCGGCTGTTCGACGTCACCATCTGGCCGCTCGTCGACGTGCTGTTGTTCGGTTCGAT
>JAFAUA010000141.1 GCA_019243595.1 Acidimicrobiia bacterium | reverse complement strand
AGGACAGTCGTCGAGTGAGTCACATGTTCGACTCGTCTGCTGGCACCGAGCGCGGGACTGCGGCTGACGGGCCGGGAGTGGTCTCGACCTCGCCGCATTCGGCGCCGACCGTGTAGGCGGTCATCGACAGCGATCCATACGCATACCCGTCGACGAGTACATCGGCGGTGACGCCGCCGGCGGCCGCGAGACCAGCCACGTACAGCAGCGGGATGAAGTGGTCCGGCGTCGGAGCGGCCGCGGGGTAGTCGCGGTGCTCGGCCAGCGCAACGGCGTCGCCTGGGCGTTCGGTGAGCACTTCGCGAGCTGCCTCGTCGAACCGTTCGTTCCAGTCGTACGCACCCGTGGGGTGCGTCCAGTCGATGCGGCCCAGGTTGTGGACGACGTTGCCGCTGGCGACGACCAGCACGCCGCGCTCCCGCAGCGGCGCCAACCGGGCACCGAGGTCGAGGTGGTACTCGAACGGCTGGAGCGCGTTGATCGACAGCTGCACCACTGGAATGTCCGCCGACGGAAACGCGTGCACGAGCACCGACCAGGTGCCGTGGTCGATGCCCCAACTGTCTTGATCGAGTCCGACCCACGTCGGCTTCACCACTTCGGCGAGCTCCTCGGCGACGTCGGGCGCGCCCGGGGCCGGGTACTCGACCGCGAAGAGCTCCGGAGGGAACCCGTAGAAGTCGTGGATCGTCCGTGGCGCAGACATCGCCGTGACCGCGGTCGCGTTGATGTACCAGTGCGCCGAGATGCACACGATGGCCTGGGGGCGCGGGAGCGACCGGCCGAGTGCCTTCCACGCCTCCGTGTAGTCGTTGGACTCGATCGCGTTCATCGGGCTGCCGTGACCGAGGAACGCGCCGGGCATCTCTTGGACAGTTGCCACCATCCGATTCTGCCCACATGCGACCCGTCGCGCCGGCAGAGTTGCTCCTCGGTCAGGCGCCGGTCGACACCGACCGCGAAGAGGTCATCTCAACATGGGTCGAGATGGTGATGGGACTGGTTGGGGGCTAGATCCCGAAGAAGTTCCGCAGCCCGCCGACAGGGTCGTCGACCGGGTGGTTGGTGTCGAGCGGGACCTGCGAGCCGTTGAAGGCATTGCCGAACACGAGGTTCGCCGCCGGGCCACCGTGGGCGTGCATGTAGGCGAGCTCGTGGTTGAGGTCGCTCACGTTGTTCTGGACACCGCCGGGGACGCCGACCGAGAGCGTGCTCAGGTCGCCGAGGGCGTTGCCGTTCTTGTCGAGGAACGCGCTGCCCGAGTCACCGGGGATGCCCGGGGTCACGGTGGTCACGACGTGGGTCCAGCCGGCGCCGTCGTCGCCCTGGCTGATCCCGAGCTTCGGGCTCAGCGCCGTGATGCCGAGGCGGATGATCGAGTTGCCGTACGAGTAGACGAAGTCGCCCGACGTCGTGCCCGTTGTGTTGATGCCGGTCGGCCCGCCCCAGTGGGGGATGTTGGGGCTGACCAAGCTGGCATCCGCTGGGTCGATCCTGATCAGCGCCAGGTCGTTGTAGGCGCAGGCGTTCGGATCCTTTTCGCCGGCCTGCTGCATGGTGATCCACGAGTTGTAGGCCAGCGTGCCGGGATGGTTGGCGCCAAGGATCGTCACCGGCGTCCCGATGGGGGCCGACTGGGTCGTGCACCCGTTGGTGTCGGTGTTCGACCCGGTGCTCGAGCAGTGGGCGGCCTGGCCCAGGTACGTGCTCGTCCCGTCGCCGAAGACGAAGTTGGCGGTGCATTGGGCGCCGTTCGTATACGTCTGGTCGCCGGGGTGGATCCCGTTGGTGGCGGCCCGGGCCGAGGGGGCGACGGACAACACGGAGAGGGCGAGGACGGCCACGGCAAGCGCGAACCCGAGTCGTTTCATGCCCGGATTGTGCCCATTTTCACGGTTCGTAGTCAACGCGAGAGCATCGCCTCGATCGCCGCCTCCCACCGGGCGACGGCGGCGTCGTCGTCGAGGTCGAACATCGCCTTCATCATCGCCGACTGGCTCCCGGTGGCCACGAGGGTGCCGTCGGTCGTCCAGGCGGTGAGCGAGCCGTGCCCGTAGCCCAGCGAGGCCAGCTCGCCCCGCAGGTCGAGCAGCACCCACTCCTCCGGGGGGACGGTGGCGAACCGGAGCGCGTTGTCGAGGCTGAACCCGGCGCCGAACTTGCCGGCGGCCCGGGCGATCGCCATCGGCACCATGTCGGCGAGATAGGCGATCCCGGCACGGGTCAGCGGCGAACCGTCGGTGCGCCGCGCCCACAGGAGCACGGCGTGGCCGTCCCGCCCCTCGAGCGGCTCGGCCTCGCGGTACTCGAGATTGCGGTTGAAGCCCTTGTCGCGCAGCGCCGGCGTGCCGGGCCCGATCATCAGCGGAGGGCTCTCGCCGGGTGGGGTCACCTTCGGCATCGGGAGGAACTGGCCGTCGAGCCCGTCAGGGCGCGGGTCGGCCGTCGCCCCCAGCGCGCAGAACATCGTGGCGCCCTCGGACCGTGCCACGACCGACAGCTGCGACACCCGGTGGCCGGCGGCCAGTTCCTGGGTCTCCCACTCGATGCGGGCGCCGGCCTGGGTCGACGCCACGAACTGGGTGACCACCCACACGGCGTCGCGCTGCGTCGCCGCCTCCATGGCCATCACGCTGACGGCGATGCCGGTGCCGCCGTACAGGGCGCCGTCGAACCGGCACAGCTCGGGGACGAGCTCGAACGAGCCGCGGTCCCCATCGCGCTCCAGCTCGGGTTTGATGAGCGCCAGGTCGGCGGCGTGCGGGTACGCCGCGTTGTCGTTCGACCTGCCAGGGCTCACTTGATGAGCGGATCGCGGGGGAGCCCGAGAATGCGCTCGCCGATCTGGTTGCGCTTGATCTCCGACGTTCCGCCCGCGATCGACATCGCTCGGTGCATGAGCACGAGCATGCCGCCCATAGCCGCGGCCCCCTCCATGAACACGGCGTCGCCGCCGTTGAGCTCGGTGAGGATGGCGGTGGACTCGTGTCCGAGCTCGGAGAGGACGAGCTTGGTGATCGCGCCTTCGGGGCCGGGCCCTGCGCCGCTCACTGCGCGGTTGGCGCTGCGCAGGTTGAGCAGGCCCATCGCCGCGTGACCGGCGACGTAGCGGCCGATGCGGGCGGCGCCGCCATCGAGACGCTCGGGGTGGGCATCGAACATCGGAATCAGGGTGGCGGCATTCACCGACATACCTCCGCCGCCGTCGCCGCTCCCGATGCTCACGCTCTCGTTGCCGAGCGTGGCGCGGGCGACGGTCCACCCGCCGTCGACAGGGCCGACGACGTCGTCGTCAGGGACGAACACATCGTTGAAGAAGACCTCGTTGAACTCCGACCCGCCCGTCGTCATCTTCAGGGGCCGGACCTCGACACCCTCTGCGTGCATGTCGATGGCCACCATCGTGATGCCCTCGTGCTTGGGCACGTCGGGGTTGGTGCGGATGGTGGCGAAGCCCATCCCCGCGACGTGGGCGCCAGACGTCCACACCTTCTGACCGTTGACGAGCCAGCCGCCCTCGACGCGGGTGCCCCGCGTCTTGATGCCAGCTGCATCCGACCCGGCGTCGGGCTCGCTGAACAGCTGGCACCAGATGACCTCGCCGCGCATAGCCGGCAGCACCCAGCGGTCGAGCTGGTCCTTGTTGCCGTGCTGGATGATCGTGAGGATGTTCCACGCGGTGATGCCGAGCGACAGCTTGCTGACGCCGGCGTCTGCGAACTCTTGCTCGATGACGAGCTGCTCGATCGCACCGGCCTCGCGGCCGTACGGCTTGGGCCAATGGGGCATCCCGTAGCCCGTCTCGATCAAGCGCTCGCGCTGCTGTTCGGATGACAGCCCCTTCAGGGACACCGCGAACGCCCGCACCTCGGCGCGGATGGACTCGGCCTCGGCCGGCAGCTCGACCGCCTTCGCTCGCTTCACACCGTTCCGCGACAGCGAAGTGACGTCCTCGGCTGCCGCCCGGGAATCGAGCAGGGCCTTCAAGGCGGTCGCCCGGCGCATGTAGAGGTGGGCGTCGTGCTCCCAGGTGATCGAGATGCCGCCGTGCACCTGGGTGTTCAGGTTTGCGCAGAGGTCGGCGGCCGGCCCGGCGAGCGTCGCCGCGACCGCTGCCGCGTACGTGAGCTGGTCGCCGCCCGTCGCTGCTGCCCGCGCCGCGTCCCAGACCGCCGAGGTCGCCAGCTCGGTCGCCACGGCCATGTTGGCGCAGTGATGCTTCACGGCCTGATACATGGCGATCGGACGGCCGAACTGCTCGCGGTGCTTGGCATACTCCGCAGCCAGCTCCGTGCACTCGCGCGCGACGCCGGCCGCCTCGGCTGCGAGGATCACCCGAGCGAGGTCGACGAGTGTCTGCCGTCCGCCGGAGACGACCGTGGCTGGGGCGTCGGTCAAGGTCAGTCTGGCCGATCGCCGCGTCGAGTCGAGGTTCGGCGGCACGTCGAGCTTCACACCATCGCCCTTTTCGATCACCGCCACGTCGTCGCCCGCGATGACGAGCACCACGTCGGCCAACCCGCCGCCAAGCACGGGCGCCGCCGATCCCGACGCCTTGCCACCGCTGATCGTCACGTTGCCTTCAAGAGCCACCCCGGCGGCGCGGCTGCCGTCGGCGAGGCCGGGGAGAAGCGCGGCCTTGAGGTTGTCGTCGCCGGCGGCCGCCAAGAAGGCGCTGGCGATCACGGTCGGGACGAACGGTCCGGGCGTCACCGCCCGACCGAGCTCCTCGACGACGACAACGAGCTCTTCGAGGCCGAAGCCCGAGCCGCCATAGGCCTCAGGGAGATGCAGGCCGAGCCAGCCGACCTCGACGATGTCGGACCACAGCTCCGGCAGCTCCTCGGCTGGCGCCTCGAGCAGGGCGCGGGCGGCGCCCCGGGCGTCACGCTTGAGGAGCAGCTCGGAGGCCGTTGCCCCGAGGGCGCGGTGGTCGTCGGTGATGGCGATCGTCATGACTGGGATCGAACCGCAAACTTGACCGCGCGGTCAAGTTTCGTCGTAGGCGATCTGCTGGCCCAGGTTGGAGGGCTGGTAGTCGGCAGGGGCCGCGATCTCGACGATCGGATCCGGGCGGTTGTCGTATTCGAGCTGGAGGGCCACCGAGATGACGGCGTGCATCGTGTACATCATCGTGATGTAGGTGAACTCGAGGATCTCTTCGTCGCTGAGGTGCTCGTGCAGAACGTCGAACACGGCGTCGTCGACGCGGCCGAAGCCGAGGACGAGCGCATCGGTGTAGGCGAGCAGCGCCCGTTCGATCGGCGAGAACAGGTCGGAGACGGCCCAGGCCTTGAGGGCCTCGATCTTGTCCTCCGAGTAGCCGAGTGCCCGGCACGACTTGCAGTGCTGGGAGAACACGAACTGGCTGCCGACGAGCCAGCCGGCCCGGGTCTGCCCCAGCTCCCGCAGCTCGGGCGCCAACTTCCGGTCGGGGCTGGCGTAGAGCCCGAAGCCTCGACAGGCGTGCTCGAGGACGTCGGGCGAGTTGGCGAACACCGTCCACCAGTCCCCGGGCGTCCCCGTCTCGGTGCCGGGCTCCGCCACCGGGTCCCGGTCGCCGAACAACCGCTTGTACATCGAGAGAACAATCGGCGCTTCGGCGGCGTCGCGGGGGATCTGCTGGAGTCGGGGCATGGCGCGTTGTCTAGCCGCGCCGATGGCGTGCATCAGTTCGTTTGAACCGCCCGAGTGGTTGTTGAGATCGGGGGCCAAGGGGCAAAAGGGACGCGATCACAACCAATTCAGCGGTTCAAAGCGAGCCGTCCCTCCTTTCGAGCCGCAGTTTCCTGACAGGCGCCACGATGCCCAGGAGGGTGTGACAGTCAGGCCGGCGAGCCCAACCTGCTCAGGATGTTCCTTGTGATCTGTTCGATCTGGGGGTCGCGGGCGGCGAGGCCGTGGGCCCAGTCGGTCGATCCGGATGTGATCACGGTGGCGCCGGTGTCGTTGGTGTACGCACCCAGGACGGCGTGGCCGTGGCGGATGCGCTCCATCGCTTCGGGCTCCCGTGTGCCGAAGACCCGAGAGGCGATGTACTCCAACTCACTCGGCTCGCCCGGCTTGGGCGGACGAGGTGCGCTCTCGCGTGTGAAGTGCTGTGTCGGGCAGGTGCCGAGCATCTCGAAGGATGCCGGCGTGCCGTCCTCGCCGGTGGGGTACGGCAGGCCGTCGCGGTAGGTGAAGACGCACCCGTCGCATTCGTAGCCGACGACCGTGGCGCCGGCGCCGAGCACGTCGCCGTACCCGAGTCCGGTGCCGTCGAAGATCCAGTGACCAGGGCGGTAGACGGTGTAGCCCCCGAGGCCTGAGGTCACGTTGCGGCCGATGCGGTGATAGCCGCCTCGCGTGAAGGACACGCCGGTCATCTGGTTCTCCGGCCGACCGACGACGACGTCCGACCAGAACGTGGTCACCTCCCGTTCGCGGTCGGTGCCCATCAAGGGGTCGTCCTTGAAGAAGCCCTTGTAGCCCACGACGACGTCGCGGTCGTCGCCCTCGACGCGCACCTGCCACAGCGACGTGTTGCCGGAGAAGAACGCAGCATTGCCGCCGCGCCCGATGAACGCTTCGACCGTGTCTCGCATGCCCCGCGACCAGTACTCGTCGTGGCCGACCGAGAGGTACAAGCTCGCATCGTCCAACACCGAAGGATGCAGCTCGAGGTCGGCGTTGGTGCACACGCCGATCTCGAATCCCTCACGCTCACACCACTCGATGAACGGCAGCTCCCAGTCGGGCCAGCCTGCCGAGCCCGCCCACTCCGACAGCTGGTTGAGCCGGAGGTAGCCGACGTGGGCGGCGTTCTGCGGATCGGGCGATCCGGTACCGGTGACGCGCCGGCCCTTGCCGGGCGGCTTGTACAGGTACCCCGGCGCCATCGGGCGCCGCATGGCGACGTGGGTCCCGCCGTTGTACAGGTTCCGGCCGCCGAAGTCGTTGTAGGCGTGCCAGGTGTTGGTCGCCAGCGCCAGCACGATGCGGGTCGCCGCACCAGGGCGCACGACGAAGAAGGCGTAGTCCCGCCGGGCCTTCTCGCCGACGTCGATCTCCATGACGACCTCGTAGTAACCGGACCGCCACTCGGAGTTGACCTCGAGGGTTAGCGCGGCCGGCCAACCGCAGCCATTCGACGACGCGTCGTTCGGGATCTCGTGATCGTCGGCCGCAACGTCCTGCGCCTGGAACACGACCTCCCGGCGTGCACCGACTCGCGCCACCTCGACTCGAACCGGTCGGCCGCCCGACGACGACATATACAGCCCGACCTGCTCGCCGGCGCTCACCGACTGGGGCCAGCAGTAACCCGTCACGACCTCGCGCGCCATCGCCCGACCCTAAGCCGCAGAACCGGCGCGACTACGGGGCGATGTTTTGGTTGAGGTGGAAGACGTTCTCGGGGTCGTACGTCCGCTTCACCGACTGCAACCGCTCCCAGCACGGGCCGTAGGCCGCCTGCACCCGGGCCCCGTCGTCGTCACCGAGGTAGTTCACGTAGGCCGCATCGGACATGTACGGCGTCAGCGTGCCGAACGTCTCCCGCACCCAGGCGATGTTGGCGTCGTCGCCCGCATTGTCGGGCCATACGCCCGTGAGCACGAGGTTGTAGCCCGGCTCGCGGTGCGGGAATGCCGTCGCGGTCGCGGGAACGCGGGTGACGGCGCCGTGGAAGTGCTCGATCACCATGCCGCTCATGATCGACGGGGTCTGCTCGAACCTGTCGACCATGGCGGCGACGGTGTCAGTGGTGATCTCCTTGAAGTAGGCCGACTTCCAGTAGTTGCGCGCCCCCTTCGGGAACCCGGCGTCAAGCAGCGTGTTCTGGATGGGATAGGGGAGGGGGCCGAGCATGTCCAAGAGCGGCGTGGCGGCGCCGCGGATCGCATCGGCCGCCTTCTCGCCGTCGGCCTGGTCACCGCAGTGGCACATCCCGATGCCGACGATCTTGTGGCCCGACCCGTCAGGGGCGTGGACCATGGCCATGACCAACGTGAGCTCGTCGGGGGCGTCGGCGGAGAACTCGCCGAAGAACTCCCAGAGCTTGGGCGCGTCCTCCACCGCGAAGGCGCAGAGGCCTCCGTAGATCGTGGAGACCTGATGCGCGTCGAACTCGAACGACGACGCCACGCCGAAGTTTCCGCCGCCGCCTCGAAGCGCCCAGTAGAGGTCCGGGTTCTCGTTGTCATCGGCGGTGAGGATCTGGCCCTCGGCGTCGACGACCTCGACGGAACGCACGTTGTCGACGGCCATGCCGTACTTGCCCATCAGCCAGCCGAGCCCGCCCCCAAGGGTGAGCCCGGCGACGCCGGTCGTCGAGACGACCCCGCCGGTCGTGGCCAACCCGTACGCCGCGGTTGCCCGGTTGTACTCGTTCCAGCTCAGGCCTGCCTGGGCTCGCACGCGGCTGGTCGACGGGTTGACGTGCACGCCTTTCATCGTCTGGGTGTCGATCATCACGCCGCCGTCGGTGACCGCACGTCCGGCGACGTTGTGGCCGCCGCCGCGCACCGAGATCTCGAGGCTGTGCTCGCGGGCGAACCGAACGGCTTTGACGATGTCGGCGGTGTTCTGGCACCGCACGATGACAGCCGGCCGTTTGTCGATCATGCCGTTGTGGACCTGGCGGACGCTGTCGAACGCGGCGTCCGAGGGCGTCACCGCCTCGCCCGAAACCGCTTCGCGCAACTGGTCGAGAGCTGCATGCGGAACGGAGTCAGTCATGAGTCGCCTCCTGCTCGAGCGCCGTTGAGACGCTACGTCGCAAAAACTTGACCGTACGGTCAAGTGTTGTGTGGACTGCTCCCCGATGACGACGATCGACATCGACGCCCTGAAGCAGCGATACGCGGCGGAGCGCGCCAAGCGGCTCCGGCCCGACGGCAACGACCAGTACATCCAGCTCAAGGACCAGCTGGCGCACTACCTGGACGACCCCTACACGCCGGTGACCGAGCGCGACCCGAAGACCGACCACGTCACGGTCGCGTTCATCGGTGGAGGTTTCGCCGGGCTCATCACCTGCGCCCGGCTCAAGGAAGCCGGCGTCGACGACGTCCGCATCGTCGAGAAGGGCGGCGACTTCGGGGGCACGTGGTACTGGAACCGCTACCCGGGGGCGATGTGCGACACGGCGTCGTTCGTGTACATGCCGCTGCTCGAAGAGACCGGCCACATGCCGAGCGAAAAGTACGCGCACGCGCCGGAGATCCTCGAGCACAGCCAGCGCATCGCCAAGCACTACGACCTGTACGACAACGCGCTTCTCCACACCGAAGTCACCGACCTCGAATGGCGCGACAAAGACTCGCGCTGGGTCATCCGCACGAACCGGGGTGACGAGTTCACCGCCCAGTTCGTCGCCATGGGCCTCGGCCCGCTCCACGTCCCCAAGCTCCCCGGCATTCCGGGAATCGAGGACTTCAAGGGCCACTCGTTCCACACCAGCCGGTGGGACTACGACTACACCGGAGGCGACCCGGCGGGCGCTCCGATGGAGAAGCTGGCCGACAAGCGGGTTGCGGTCATCGGCACAGGCGCGACTGGCGTTCAGTGCATCCCCGAGCTGGCCAGGGCGTCCCGCGAGCTCTACGTGTTCCAGCGGACCCCGTCGTCAGTCGATGTCCGCGCCAACGGCCCGACCGACCCTGAGTGGTTTGCCGAGATCGCCACGCCCGGCTGGCAGCGACGTTGGCTCGAGAACTTCACCGCCAACCTGGGCGGGTTCGCCCTCCCGGACGAGGACCTGGTTCAGGACGGGTGGACCGACCTCGCCCGTCGCATCCGCGAGAAGATCATGTCGCTGCCGCCGGATGACTTCACGCCCGAGAAGATGCTGGCGGCGTACGAGACGTCGGACTTCGAGAAGATGAGCGAGATTCGGGCTCGCGTCGACGAGCTCGTGACCGACCCCGAGACGGCAGAGAACCTGAAGGCCTGGTACCGCCAGCTGTGCAAGCGGCCTTGTTTCCACGACGAGTACCTCGAGGCGTTCAACGAACCGGGCGTCCACCTCGTCGACACGGGCGGCAAGGGCGTCGAGCGCATCACCGAGAACGCAGTCGTGGTCGCAGGAATCGAGTACGAGGTCGACTGCATCATCTACGCGTCGGGCTTCGAGGTGGGCACCGCGTTCACGCGCCGCGCTGGTTTCGACATGACCGGTGTCGACGGACGGAAGCTGTCGGACGCGTGGGCCGACGGGATGGTCACGAAGCACGGCACGCATGTCCAC
>JAFAUA010000241.1 GCA_019243595.1 Acidimicrobiia bacterium | reverse complement strand
CTCGTGGCGCTGCTCGCGGCCGACGGCGTGCCGATCTCGGCCGCCCGTATCGAGGGTCCGGCCGATGCGCCCGTTGCCATCGTCCTCGTCCACGGGTTCCTGAACTCGTCGCGCTCCCCGGTCGTACATGCCTTCGCCCGGCTCCTCTGCCAGCGCGTCCACGTCGTCGCCCCCGACCTGCGCGGTCATGGACGTTCCGGCGGACGGGTGACGCTGGGCGCGCTCGAGCCGCTCGACGTGGACGCCGCGGTGCAGTTCGCGCGGCGCACGTGGCCTCGGTTGCCCGTCGTCACCGTCGGCACCAGCCTCGGCGGGGTGGCGGCGCTGCGCCACGCCGGGCTCATCGGCGGCGTCGCGGGCACCGTCGCCATCAGCGCGCCGGCCTGGTACGACCCCGACACCCGCGACGGCGCCCGGCGCCTGAACCGGTTCGTCGAGTCGAGGGCCGGCCGGCAGTTTGCCGCCCGCCTGCTGCGGACGCGCGTGGGCCTGCTGCCGCCGGTCGAGGACGTGGCATCGGCCGTTTCGGCCATCGCTCCGGCGTTCACGATCGTCGTCCACGACCCCGACGAGGACTACTTCGGTGAGGAGCACGCCCGGGCGATCTTCGATGCGGCCAACGAGCCCAAAGACCTGTGGCTCGTACCCGGCGCCGGCCACGGCGGCGACCTGCTCACGCCTGAGCTGGCCGACCGAGTGTTGGCGGAAGTGATCGGGCGAGTGACCGTTTAGTAACTTTCGACTGTCCCGCGGCGGAGAAGGAGGCTTTCTATGGCGCTGCCCGTCGACAAGCTCGGCAAGAAGTACGAGGAGCGCACGGCCGCGCTCGACCCCGAGCGGGTGAAGGCCTACGCGGCGGCGACCAACGACGACAACGAGGCCTACACCTCGGGCAAGTACGCCCCGCCGGTGTTCGGCGTCGTGCCGACGTGGGAGGCGGTCATGATGGCGGCCGCCGATGCCATCCCGCCCGAGGCACTGATGATGGTCGTGCACGGGGAGCAGGACATGCACTTCCACCAGCCGCTGGTGCCGGGCCAGACGCTCAAGACCGAGGCCGAGAACTACAGCTACCGGGTCGGCCGGTCGGGCACGCGGGCGACGGTGAAGCTGACGAGCCGCGACGAGAACGGCAGCCCGGTGCTCGAGCAGTACATGACGAGCTTCATCCGCGGCATGGCCGACGGCGAGAGCGGCGGTCCCGACAAGCCCGACCACTCCTTCGACGAGTCGGTGCGCGACCAGAAGGTCGCTGAGTTCACCGTCCACGTCGACGACGACCAGACCTACCGCTACCGCGACGCGTCGGGCGACCAGATGCCGATCCACGTCGACGCCGACTTCGCCAAGAGCGTCGGTCTGCCGGGCATCATCGCCCACGGCCTGTGCACGATGGCGATGACCAGCCAGGCCGTCATCAAGTCGGTGGCCGATGGCGATCCGTCCCGGCTCAAGCGCCTGGCGGTTCGCTTCGCCAAGCCGGTGTTCCCCGGCAACGACGTCGTCACCACCATCTACGACGGGGGCGTCAAGGACGGGCGCCACATCTACGCCTTCGAAGCCACGAGCAACGGCGACACCGTGATCAAGGACGGGCTCGCCGAGGTGGCAGAGGGCAAGTAGCGCCCACCCAGCATGGCGGTCGTACGGCTGTTCGCATCGGCGCGCGAAGCGGCCGGCCTGTCCGTCGACCGCATCGACGGCCACACGCTCGGCGAGGTCCTCGACGAGGCCCGCCGGCGCTACGGCGAGCGGTTCGCGGCCGTGCTCACCCACTCACGGGTCTGGGTGAACGGGCAGCCCGCCGACGTCCGCGAACCGCTGCGAGACGCCGACGTCGTCGCTGTTCTCCCGCCGGTGTCGGGCGGCTCTGACCCCGACTTTCGAGGAACTAGGGGTCGAATTTCGACCCCTAGTTCCTCGGGACCGCAGACGCGGCCGCCGTTGGAGGAGCCGCTGCCGTTGACAAAGGCCGACTCGCAGTCGCCGTCGGGGTGGTTCAGGCCGCCGGACATCGAGGGCGCGCTGGCGCGGATGGCGCCGCCGGTGCCGGTCGCCGAGCCACAGCTCAACGGCAAGCGGGCCGCGGCGGCGCCTGTCCGACGCCAGCCACTCACGGCCGTTCCCGACACCGACAAGCCGCACGTCCGCCTCGGCCTGGCGTGGAGCGTGGTCACCATCGCGGCCATCGCCGGCGGGCAGACGTCGCTGGCGATCTGGCTGTCGCTCGTCGCCGCCCTGGCCGCCGTGCAGGTGACCAGGGTGTGGGTGGAACGCCACGAACGTCCGGTCAGCTACGTGGCGGTCGCCGGCGCTGCCGCCATGCCCTTGGCGGCCCTCGGCGGCCTGGACACGCTCAACATCATCATCGTGCTCGTCCTGGTGGTCACGATGGTGGCCCGGGTCAGCACCGTCACCAAGGCGCCGTCGCGCGACGTCGCCCTGACGCTGATGATCATCCTCCCGATCGGCCTGGCGACCGCCGCGCTCGTCCTCCTCCGACACATCGACTTGGCCGCGCCGCTTGCTCTGTTCGCCTTCGCCGCCGCCTACGACGTCGGCAACTACCTCGTCGGCACGGGCGCCGCCAACGAGTGGGAGGGCCCGGTGGCGGGCATCGCCTCCATCGTGTGCGTCACTCTGTTCGTCGCCGTGCTCGTGCCGTCGTTCGGTGGGGCAGGGCCCTTCCTGCTCGGCGCCCTCGCCGCCCTGCTGGCGCCGCTGGGTCCGCTGGCCGCATCGATCGTGCTCGGCGACCGCGACGCCAAGGCGCCGGCGCTCCGCCGTATCGACTCGCTCCTGCTGCTCGCCCCGATGGGCGCGTGGCTCGCCGCCGTCTTGATTCGGTAGGGCCTAAGAGAAGAAGGCCTCGAAGAGGATGATCAGCAGGGCGGCGTAGACGAAGCCGGCGATGATCGTGTTCTTGTGCTGGTCGAGGTAGGCGCGGGCGCCGCCCGGCTGGACCCCGCCGAGCACGCCGAGGGCGTTGAGCTCGAGGATGGCGGTGATCACGACCGCGATCCCGAGGAAGGCGCCGCGCTTGCCCGACGTCGACGACGTGTGGAACGGGGCGAAGTGGCTCGTGGCCGCCATGAAGAACAGCATCGGGATCGAGAACAACGTGTTGGTCCGCGACGCCAGCAGTGCGCGTCGTCCCGACGCGGCAGCCGCCGGATCAGCCTCGCCACCCGCGAGCACGTTCTGCGCGTTGGCGATGACCTTCTTCTGGTTCGGCCAGATGACGAACCACACGTTGCAGAACATGACCAGCGCCAGCAGGATGCCCGTCGAGATGCTCACGCCCGGCGGCGTCTTGAAGTAGTCGCCTTTGAAGTTGTCCTGGAAGGCGAGGATCGAGATCCCCGACAGCAGCGTGAGCATGGCGCCCCAGCGGAACCACCACAATGCTCTCGGGACGAGCTTGGCCGTCGCCTCGTTGCGGGCGCCGGCGTCGAAGCCGGCGAAGGACGGCACCTGTACGAAGTTGAAGTAGTAGAGGATGCCGATCCAGGTGATGCCCGCGAGGAAATGGGCCCAGCGGGAGAGGATGACTCCCCCGACCCGGTGGAAGAGCGGCCAGCTCGCAGCCAGAACGTGCACTCCATACCCCCTGTCCCGATGTGCCGAGTCGGGGGGAAGCTAACCGAGGGCTAGCCGAAATGCACGCTTTCTGACGGCCTTACGCGGCCTTCTTCTCGCCCTTGGTCTCCCAGAAGATCTTGTCGATCTTGGCGATGGCGTCGAGCAGCTCCTGGCCCTTCTTGGGGTCGACGCTGCCCTTGGCCTCGCCGGCCAGCTTGGTGGCGGTCCAGAACAGCTCGTGGAGCTCGGGATACTTCTTGAGGTGCTCGGGCTTGAAGTAGTCGGTCCACAGCACCCAGAGGTGGTGCTTGCAGAGCTCGGCCCGCTCCTCCTTGATGAAGATGGCCCGCTCGCGGAACACCTCGTCGTCGCTCTCCTGGAACTTCTCGGCGATGGCCTTCACCGACTCGGCCTCGATGCGGGCCTGGGCGGGGTCGTACACGCCGCAGGGAAGGTCGCAGTGGGCATGGGCCTCGAGGGGCGGGCGGACGCGGTCAATGATGGAGATCAGACGTGAAAGCACCATGCCCCATATCTACCCGCCTGGCCGGCCTATGACGCATTGGCCGCTACG
>JAFAUA010000454.1 GCA_019243595.1 Acidimicrobiia bacterium | reverse complement strand
CCCAGGCCGCCGCCGCCGAATGTGGCGGTGTTCCTCGAGATCGTCGAGTCGTTGACCGTGGTCGTGCCGCCGTTGTCGTTGATGATGCCGCCGCCCAGCCCTCCATCCTGGGCGTGATTGCTCGAGATCGTCGAGGCGTGGACGGTAAGGGTGCCGCCCTCGTTGGCGACACCGCCGGCGGAGGTGGACGACGTGTTGTTGGTCACCGTGGAGGCGATGAGCGTCAGCGTCCCGTTGTTTTGGATGCCGCCCCCGTCGGCGGCGCTGCCGTGCTGGATCGTGAGGTTGCGGACGGTGACGCTGTCTCCGGAGGGAATCGTGAGCACCCTGCCACTGTTCTGGCCGTCGAGGGTGGCCCCTCCGACCAGGGTGAGGTTGGTGATGCCGGACGGGACGGAGAAGTGTCCGTAGCACGTCCCGCTGATGTCGATGGTCTCGCCGGAGGTCGCGTTGTTCAGCGCCGTCTGGAGATCATTGGGCGGACTCGCCGGGCAGTGGACTTGCACGGTCGTCCCGAAGGCCGACGGGCCGACGGCAAGCGTGAGGCCAATTCCCACCAAAAGCGCCGCCCCGAGAACCGCCAGCTTCTTCATTCGTCCTCCCCCCGCTCCACCACCCGATGGTGATGGGCGCCGAGAAAAATAAGGAGGCAGATGGGCCGTGGCAATGGCGGGACTGATCCTTTACCTGGTCCTAACCATGGCGGTGCGCGCTTGGAGCCATTTCAGACGGTTGCGCACGGTTCGATTGCGATGGATTCCTGGGCCGAATGGCCGAGTACATCACGCACATAGTGCTGGAGATCGTGCGGGTTGAACTGCTCCGGGTCACCCGCCGTAGTTCATTCTCGTGTCTTCCATACGGAGGACTTCGGTCTCCTCGGGCTTCTGGAAGGCGGCGTCGACGACTTCGCCGAGGAACAGCGTGTGGCTCCCCAGCTCCACGGTGTTGCGAACCTCGCACTCGATGTAGGCGAGCGCCTGGTCGAGGATCGGCGCGCCAGTGCGGCCGTCGTGGACCGCGAACCCGTTGAGGGACTGCTCGCCGTCGTGTTCGACGGGCTTGGTGAACTTGCGGACGATCGCCCGGTCCTCGCGGTCGATGACGTTGACGACGAACACGCCGCCCTCCTTGATGAGCGCGTTCGTGACCGCGTCCTTCTCGACGCTGACCGCCACCAGCTTGGGGTCGTGACTCACCTGCACGACCAGGTTGGCGGTCATCAGGTTGCGCCGGTCGCCGGCTCGACTGCCGATGACAAACAAGCCCGTGGGCATCTTCCACATGACCCGTCGGCGGAGGCGATCGTACTCGTCGGGGTCAGCACCCTCGGGAAAGGGCCCGACCGGTCCTTCCTGCAGAGGGCTCATCCGACGGCCAGGCCGCCCTTGGTTTCTGACCACGTCTTGCCCGTCTCGACGTCGATGTCGTGGGGCAGACCGAGGATGCGCTCGGCGATGATGTTGCGAAGAACTTGCGACGTGCCGCCGCCGACGGTGAGGGCCGGGCTGAAGAGGAAGCCCGTGACCCACTCCTCCCACTCCGGGTCCATGCTCTCCTTGGCGAGCATCCCTTGCGCGCCGAGCATGTCCTTGGCCAGGCCGAACACTCGCTGGCCGTGGGGGTCGCTCAGCGCCTTGCGCAGCGACGCGTCGGGGCCGGGTTTCTTGTTCACCGCGGCCGAGATCTGACGGAGGTGGTGGTAGCGGAGGATCTCGCCCTCGATGAAGGCATCGACCAGTCGCTGGCGGAACACCGGATGGTCGACCCCGCCTTTCTTCTTCACCAGCTCGACGAGATCGCCGACCGTCGGGCCGTTGCCCCAGATGAGCCCGCCCTTCGAGAGCGAGACGCGCTCGTTGGCCAGCGTCAGCTTTGCCATCCCCCACCCGAGGTTCTCCTCGCCGATGAGGTTCTCGGCCGGGACGCGCACATCGGTGAAGAACACCTCGCAGAACAGGTCACCGCGCTCACCACCCTGCATGTTCTTGATCGGCCGCACCTCGACGCCCGGCGCGTGCATGTCGATGATGAAGTACGAGATCCCGCGGTGCTTGGCGACGTCGGTCTTGGTGCGGGCGATGAGGATCCCGTACTTGGCGATCTCGGCCAGTGACGTCCAGATCTTCTGGCCGTTGACGAGGTAGATGTCGCCGTCCCGGTCCGCCCGCGTGCTGAGGTTGGCCAGGTCGCTGCCGGCGCCGGGCTCGCTGAACAGCTGGCACCAGATGTCCTCGCCGGCGAGCATCGGCGGGAGGTACTGCCTCTTCTGCTCCTCGTTGCCGTGGAGCAGGATGACGGGCCCGCAGTGGCCGATCCCGATGGGGTTGATCGGCCGGCGCACACCGGCCCGGCGCAGCTCGTCGTCGATGATCAGCTGCAGCTCGGGCTCGGCGTCCATCCCCCACGGCTCCGGCCAGTGGGGCACGACGTAGCCGGCCTCGGCAAGGACCCGGCCGCTCGGGTTGGGGTGCTCCTCCAGCCAGCGCCGCACCTGGACGCGCCGGGGATCGTCTTCGGGCGGAAGATCGACATCCATGTGCCTTGCTTACTCCGAACACTCGTTGCACGTCGAAGCAAGGAGAGAACGAGATGTCGTTGGTGAGATTGCTGCCTGCTTGGTTCCACGCCATTGCCGACTATGCGGTGGCCGCCACCCTGATCGTCGTCGCCGCGGCCGTGGGCGGGTCGAACGAGGCCGTCGCCGCCGGGATCGTCATCGGCGCCGTCGTGCTGGTCGTGAGCATGCTCACGAAGTATCCGCTCGGTGTCGTGAAGGTGCTGCCGTTCACGATCCACTCGGCGGGCGACTACCTGGCGGCCGCCCTGCTAGTGCTGTCGCCGTTCGCCCTGGGATTCAACGACTCGGACACCGGCCTCACCGCCTTCTACATCGCGGCGGGCATCGCCGTTCTCGCCGTGAGCCTGATCACGAACTACCAGTACAGCCCCAAGCGGCAGTGGGCAGCGCAGCCCACACCTGCAGCGGCGTAACGCAACAACGCAACCAGCTCCGGCGAGGAGTAGCAACCGCGGCCCGACCCCAGCCCGGGCCGCGGTTGCGCGTCCGAGGTTCCTAACGCTCTGCGGAGAGCTCGGCCATCTGCGAGAAGAGGTCGACGAACGAGGGCGGCCGGTCGGGATCGAGCTCCTGGTAGACGGCGGCGATGTTGACGACGAGACGCTCGTCCTCGCCCCAGTGCCGGTACTCGGCCCGCATGTCCCGGGCCGCGTCGATCGCCGACAGGCCGGCGTCGAAGCGGATCCTCGCCTCACGCTCGAGCCACAGCAGGTACTCCCGCTCGTCGTTGACCGCGGTCTTGTCGACGACCGGCCCGTGCCCGGGGACCACGGTGTCGATATCCATGGCCAGGATGCGGTCGAGGGCGGCGATCCAGTTGGCGACCGGGCCGGCCCACACGATCGGGTGGCCGCCGACGAAGAGGATGTCGCCGGTGAACACGACCCGCTTGTCCGGGACGTGCACGAGGATGTCGCCTCTCGTATGGGCCGGGCCGACCTCGATCAAGCGCACGTCGGTGCCGTCGACCGAGAGGGTCAGCTCGCCCTCGAACGTCTCGTCGGGCTTGCGGAGGGTGATTCCCTCGAAGTCGAACGGGCCGAATATCCGGGCCAGGAACTCGCCGAGGGGTCCCATGCTCGGCCCGTCCTTGACGAGGGCGGCGAGCGTCTCCGGTGGTGGAGACCCGATCTCGTCGGCGCACTCCTTGGACGCCACGATGCGGGCGTCGCCGACCAGCTCGTTCCCCCAGCAGTGGTCGCCGTTGGCGTGGGTGTTGACGACCGTGTCGATGCGGTCGGTGACGCGGGCGAAGTCGTCGAGCATCTGGCGGGTCAGCTTCAGGTCGAACAGCGTGTCGACCAGCAGCGACTGCCCACCGCTGACGACGAGCCCCGCGTTGCTCCAGCCCCACGATCCGTCGGGCTGCAGGTACGCGAAGACGCCGTCGCCGATCTCGACGACGCCGCGCTCGTACGGCCGCGCCGCCGTCATCAGCCGACGGCCCCTTCGGCCTCTGCGGCCAGCGCCAGGTCCTTGGCGGTGATGCCGCCCTCGCTGTGGGTACTCAGTGCCACGCGCACCCGGTTGTAGCGCACGTCGAGGTCGGGGTGGTGGTCGGCCTTGTCGGCCTTGAAGCCCAATCGCACCACGAAGGCGATGGCGTCGCCGAAGCCGTCGAACTTGTACTCCTTGACGATGGCGTCGCCTTCTCGCTCCCAGCCCGGCACCGTCGCCAGGCCATTCTGTACGTCGTCGTCGCTCAACGTTGCCATGCCATCTCCTCCTTAGAAGGGGTCAGCCTCCCCCAGAATCTCATCGAGCTTCAGGATTCCGTCGGTCTCGACGACGCCGACGAACCGTCCACCGGCGTCGACGACAGGAAGCACGTCGACGTCGGCCGCCTGCATCGCCTCCACGGCGTGTCGCAACGTCCAGTCCGGCTTGCCCGTTGGCAGATCGGTCCGGGCGATCACCGACACGGCCTCGGTCTCCCACTGGTCCTCGTCGACCTTGTCGAGCTCATCGAGGCGAGCCATACCCAGATATTGATGGGTCTCGTCGACGACCGGCACCGACTTCTGGCGGTTGGCGATCAGATGGAGCGCGAAGAACTCGCGCACGGTCGTATCCGGCGGCACCGTCATCACGTCGGCTTGCAGGGCCGCCGAGATCGGCAGCGTGAAACGGCGCTCGAGGTGCCCTCCGCGCGCCGCGACCTGGTACGGCGAGACCGACGAACGGCCCATCGCCAATTGAGCGACCGCGGCGGCGATGAGCCCGGGGACGACGAACCCCGGTCTGCCGGTCGTCTCGGCCACGAACACGATGGCTGCCAGCGGCACCCGGTACCCCGCACCGAGAAAGGCGGCGATCCCGATCACCGGGAACAGCGAGCTGTCGGGCGCGCCGAACAAGCCGCCGACCGCGCGCCCCACGAGGACGCCCTGGATCACCAAGGGAATGAACAGTCCGCCCGCGCCGCCGCCCCCGACGGTCGCCGTCGTCGCCAGCGCCCGCAGGAAGAACATGGCCACGATCAGCCCGAGGCCGTGCTTGGGGTCGAGCGCCCACGCCACCGTTCGATAGCCGGGGCCGATCGTCAGGCCCTCGTCGGCAAGCGCCTTGGACGCCACATACAGGCCGACGAGGACGGCGCCGGCGACCGTCACACGGAGCACAGGATGGGCGCTCGCGGCGATGCGCTTGGCTTGCGTCAGCAGGACGGCGAAACCCCGCGCGCCGACCCCGCACATCAGGCCGAGCACCGCGGCGCCTCCGATGTCGCGCACGTCGAAGGGCGGAGCGCCCCGCACCGGTAGCAACGGCGTCGTGCCGTTGAAGGCGACGAAGACGATGTAGCTCACCGCCGCGGCCGTCAGCGCCGGCAGGAGCATGCGGCGGGCCACGTCGTCCTGGAACGGAACTTCGATGGCGAACACGACGCCGGTCGCGGGCGCCTTGAAGATGGCGGCGACACCGGCGGCCGCGCCGGCCACGAGAAGGAGCTTGGCGTCGTCGCGCGAGAAGAACCGGCTCATGCGCCGCTGGATGGCCGAGCCGATCGCGGCACCGATGTAGATCGACGGGCCCTCGTAGCCCATAGCGCCGCCGAGGCCGAGCGTGGCGATGCTGGCGACGACCCGGCCGAGCACCGGCCGTTCGTCGAGGCGCCGGTCTCGGTCGTGGAAGTTGCGGATGTACTCGTCGGCCGTGGCCGGTGTGGCTCGGGCCGCCAGGAAATGGAGGGCCAAGGCGGCGACGATCAGCCCGATCAAAGGCGCCAGCGCCTTGAACCAGTCCGACTGGCGGAGCACCCGATTGAACATCACGTTGCTGACCAGCCAGTCGAAGAGGGCCACGGCCCCGCCCGTCAGGGCACCCGTGACCGCCGACAGCACCAGTACCTGCTGGGGCCGACGTCCGATCCGCAGCAGTTGCCGAAAGCGGTCGCCGAACTGGGTCACCACTGCATTCTTCCTGCTCATCCCCTACGGGAATATTTCGCTCTGCTAATTTGTCGTGCTAACTGATGAAGATTTCAGACGCACTCCTAGCCGAGGCCGAGCTGGCGGCACGCATCCGCCTGTCGGTGACGCGCCTGGCCCGACGCCTGCGCCAGCAGGCGGCGGCCGAGGCTGAGGTCTCCCCCTCCCAGGTCTCCACCCTGGCCAGCGTCGACCGCCTCGGCCCCATCACGCTCGGCGACCTGGCCGCCGTCGAACGGGTCCAACCCCCCACCATGACGCGCATCGTCGCCGCCCTCGACGAGGCAGGCCTCGTCAGCCGGGAGGTCGACCAGAGCGACCGCCGCATCGCCCGGGTCCAGACGACGGTCGCCGGACGCAAGTTCCTCGAGCGCTCGCGGAGCCGCAAGGAGGCCTACCTCGCCGCTCGCATTCGCACCCTCGACGCCGACGACCGCGCCATCCTGGCGCGGGCAGCCGTCATCCTCGAGAAGATCCTCGAGGGTGAGGGCCAGTGACCCGCGTCCGCCTCGCCGGTCAACGCACGTTCCACTCCCTGCGGGTCCGGAATTACCGGCTGTTCTTCTTCTCCCAACTGATTTCGCTGAGCGGCACGTGGATGCAGACCACGGCCCAGAGCTGGCTGGTGCTCAACCTCACCGGCGAGTCGGGCGCCGGCTTCGCCCTCGGGCTGATGATGGCGCTCCAGTTCCTTCCCCTGCTCCTGTTCGGCGTGTGGGGTGGCGTCATCGCCGACCGCCTCGACAAACGCAAGACCTTGGTCTGGACCCAGAGCGCGGCCGCCGTGCTCGCGGTAGCCCTGTGGCTGATCGTGCTGACGGGCGTGGTGCAGCTCTGGATGATCTACGTCCTGGCGTTCTTTCTCGGTGTGGTCACCGTCTTCGACAACCCGGCCCGCCAGGCGTTCGTCATCGAGATGGTCGGGCCCGACGACGTCACCAACGCCGTCGGCCTCAACAGCGCGGTCTTCAACGGCGCCCGTCTCGTCGGCCCCGCCATCGCCGGCGTGCTCATCCACGCCATCGGCATCTCGCCGTCATTCCTGGTGAACGCCCTGTCGTTCATCCCGGTGGTCGCCGCCCTCGTCGCCATGCGGACGCGGGAGCTGCACCAGCGCACACCGCTCCCCCGGGAGAAGGGTCAGATCCGAGAAGGCCTGCGGTACGCCTGGTCGTCACCGGTCCTGCGCTCGACGCTGCTGCTCGTCACCGTCGTTGCCACCTTCGGCTTCAACTTCATCATCGTGCTGCCGCTGCTGGCCAAGTACGAGTTCCACGGCGGTGCCGGGCTGTACGGCACGCTGTTCGCGGTGATGGCGGGCGGCTCGTTGATGGGTGCCCTGGTCGCCGCCGGGCGGGCCCGGCCCAACCAGAGGACCCTCGTTGGCTCGGCGGTTGGCTTCTCGCTGCTCGCCATCGTCGTGTCGGTCGCGCCCAACGTCATCGCCGCCATGGTTGCGCTCGTGCCCATGGGCGCGTTCTCGATGGTGTTCATCGCCACCGCCAACTCCACGCTCCAACTGGAGACCCGCCACGAGATGCGCGGACGGGTGATGGCGCTGTACGCGCTGGTGTTCCTCGGGAGCACGCCGATCGGCGGGCCGATCATCGGATGGATCTCCCAGCAGTGGGGTCCGCGTGCCGGCTTGTTCGTCGGCGGCGTCCTGAGCCTGCTCGCCGCTGCGTCGGCAGTGTGGGGCCTACGTCGCGAGCAGGCGACGGAACCCTCCGAGGTGGTCGAGCTCCCCGCTCAGCCCGAGGCGGCGTAGAAGGAACGCACCGCCTGACAACGGGCGTAGCGTGACAGGCGTGTCTGTTGCATCGATGGTCGAAGAGATCCTCGGCGCCGGGCTGCCGGTGGCGTTCGAGGCGTACGACGGAAGCCGGTGTGGGCCGACGGACGCGCCGGCCACGATCGTGCTCCGCTCCCCCGTCGCCCTCCAGCGCATCCTCACCGCGCCGGGCGAG
>JAFAUA010000008.1 GCA_019243595.1 Acidimicrobiia bacterium | reverse complement strand
GACGACCTTCTGGTTGTGGTGCAGCTCGATGATCTCCCCCGTTTCGAAGTAGGGAGCAGCAAGCTCGGCGAAGCGCATCATCAACACGGCTCCACTGGCGAAGTTAGGTGCGATGAAGCAGTTGCTCTTGCTGAAGCGCTTCTCGAGCTCGGCGTAGTCGTCGGCGTCAAAGCCCGTGGTGCCGACGACTGCGTGCACGCCGTTCGCCGCGCACCACGCGAGGTTCTGCTTGGCCGCCTGCAGCACCGTGAAGTCGACCATCACCTCGACGCCGGTCTCCTCCAGGCCGTCGGTGTTCGGCCTGACCATGAGGCCGGGCACGTCAACACCGCAGGCCTGTCGCAGGTCGAGGCCGGAGTGGTGGGGATCGACGGCGGCGACGAGCTCCAGCTCGCGGTCGCTGACGACCATCTCGCACACCGTGGCGCCCATGCGCCCCGAGGCGCCGAAGACCCCGACGCGGATCACACGCTTCCAACCGAGCTGGTGAGTGCCATCTCGGTGACTGCGTCCTCCTCGAACGGACCGACGAGGGCGACGATGCGTTCGTTCCCGAGCACTCGCTCGGCGACGCGCTGCACGTCGTCCCGCGTCACGGCGTCGGTGCGGGCGACGAGGTCGCTCACCGTCAGCACCTCGCCGTGGACGAGCTCGCTGCGGCCGATGCGGTTCATGCGGCTGCCGGAGTCCTCCAGGGCGAGCGCCAGGGACCCCTTCAGGTGGCCTTTGGCCAGGGCCAGCTCGTAGTCGGTGACACCGTCCTGGAGCATGCGGTCGAGCTCCTCGCCGATCAGCTGCAGAACCTCGGGCGTGCGGCTGGGCGCCGTGCCCGCGTAGACGGCGAGGGCGCCGCTCTCCAGGTACGCCGAGCGGTAGGAGTAGACGGAGTAGACGAGCCCGCGCTGCTCGCGGATCTCCTGGAACAGACGGCTCGACATGCCGCCGCCGAGAATTTGGTTGAGCACCGAGAAGGCGAAGCGGTCCTCGTCGCCGCGGGAGAGCCCACGCATCCCGACAATGACGTTGGCCTGCTCGGTGGGCCTGGTATCGACCACTTGCGTGCGCGGTGCCGCCAAGTCGGGACCCTCACGGATCGGGCGACGACCGGGGACCGGTGACATGCGCTGCTCGAGCCCGGCGACGAGCTCGTCGTGGTGGAGATTGCCCGCCGCGGCCAGCACCAGGTTCGGTGGCCGGTAGTGGGCGAGGAAGTGGCCGGCGATGGCGTCGCGGTTGAGGGCCGAGATCGTCTCCGCCGATCCCAGCACCTCGCGCCCGAGGGGGTGGTCCGGAAAGAGCGCCTCGGTGAACAGGTCGTGGACGAGCTCGGACGGCTCGTCCTCGTGCATGAGGATCTCCTCGAGGATCACCTGGCGCTCGGACTCGACCTCGTCGGGGCGAAAGGCGGGCACCGTGAGGATGTCGCAGAGGATGTCGAGACCAAGGTCGATGTCGTCGTCGAGCAGCCGCGTGTAGAACGCCGTGTACTCCTTGGTGGTGAAGGCGTTCATCTCGCCGCCGACAGCCTCGATGGCCTCGGCGATCTGGCGGGCCGACCGTTGCTCGGTGCCCTTGAACAACAGGTGTTCGAGGAAGTGCGAGACGCCGGCCATCTCGGGGCTCTCGTCGCGAGACCCGACGTCGACCCAGAAACCGAGCGCTACTGAACGGACATCCGGCATCCGCTCGGTGACGAGACGGATGCCGTTGCCCAGTGTCGAACCGTGGATGGCGTCGGGCGCCTCCGGCACTAGCGCCGCCCGGGCCCGCCGCGCCGCCGGTTGCGCCGGGGACCGCCGTCGCCGCGGCCACCGCCGCTGCGGCCGCCGCCACCGCTGGTGTCGGCGGGACCGAGGTCGCCGAACTTCTCCTTGGCCTCGCCCTCGAAGGTCTCCTCGAACGAGGCGTACTCGCGGCCCGAGTCGCCGGCACTCGCCGACTCCGATGAGGCCGATGAAGCCGAGGAACCAGCACCCACCGTGGCGGGCTCACCGGCGTCGCCGCCGGCGCTTTCGTCACCATCGCCGTCGCCGATGGGCGTCAGCGAGACCTTGCCCTGCGGGTCAATGTCGTCGACGCGCACAGTGATCTCGTCGCCAAGGTTGAGAACATCCTCCACCCTCTCGACCCGCTTGCCACGGCCGAGCTTGGAAATGTGCACGAGGCCGTCACGGCCCGGGAGGATGTTGACGAAGGCGCCGAACTTGGTGACGTTGACCACCTTGCCGGCGTAGGTCTCCCCCACCTGCGCCTTGGGCGGATCGAGGATCAGCTCGATGCGGCGGCGGGCCTCCTCGACCTGCTCGCCGTCCTTGGAGCC
>JAFAUA010000567.1 GCA_019243595.1 Acidimicrobiia bacterium | reverse complement strand
GTGCGCCAGCGGTCCTGATCGTGGTCATAGTCGGACTCGATGTGCCGCATAGGTTCTCCATCGTGGTCGACGGCGATACCGGGGAGGTAGTCGAGGAGCGGTGGGCGACCGTTCTGCTCGCGTCGGTGCTCACCGTGGTTCTCTTTTGGTGGCGGCGCAGGCGCCGAGGAGGGGGATGACGATGGACGACCGAACCGAGAAGGTGAGCGCCCTGCTGCACGAGGCGGGCGAGACCCACCATCAGGTGTTCCGCATCACCGAGGGCGCCGATGACGACTGGGCGACCTGGTACTCGGACTGGCTCGTCAACCACTCCGAGCTGCCCGACCTCCTGGGCGCGGCGCCGGTGCGGAGCGAGCTCACATGGATGCTCGTGCAGCTCGACAAGGACTACACGGCCGGTGTCTCAAGCGACCGCTGGGAGGACTGGTACGCCGACCGCCTCGTCAGCCACTTCGCCGGCTAGCCGGCCACCGCCTCCAGGACGCGGAGGAAGTTCCCGCCCATGATGCCGTCGACCTCGGGCTCGGAGAGCCCAGCGGCCGACAGCGCCTTGGCGATCAGGGGCACGTCTTTCTCGCTGCGGTAGCCGTCGGCCAGGCCGGGCACACCGTTCATGTCGGTGCCGAGGCAGAGATGCTCGGCCCCGACCAGGTCGGCGATGTGGCGGGCGTGGGCGGCGACGGCGTCGAGGGTGGGCGTCCCCTTGCCCCGCATGAAGTACGGCCACAAGCCGATGACGCCGCCGGTACCGGCCACCGCCCTAATCGCGGCGTCGCTGAGATAGCGGTCGAACGACGAGACGGCTCGGGCACCCGCATGCGAGCAGATGACCGGCGCAGAGCTGTGCTCGATTATCCCTAGCAGCGTCGGCTCGTCGGCGTGGGAACCGTCGATGACGACCCCGAGACGGTTGGCGGTGACGACGAACTCGGCACCGAAGTCGGTGAGTCCGACGGTCTGCCGTCTGACCGGCAAGGGACCGACGTAGTTCTGCCACGGCAGGCAAGTGGTGCCGATCTGGTTGTCGCCGAGATGCACCGGGACGATGACGCGCACACCTTCGGCGGCGAGCTGCGCCAGCAGTCCCAGGTCTTCGCCGACGCAGTCGGCACCCTCGAGGCCGAGCAGCAGGGCGAGCTGACCGTCTGCTGCAGTAGCTCGGACGGTCGCGGCCGAGTCGACCAGTCGGGCACTGGCTTGCACCGCCTCGTCCTCGATCGCCGAAAGCTGGTTCTGCACGGCTTGGAACGGCGAGCGCAGATGCCAGCGGGTGACGATCGGGTCGCCGACGGCCTTGGCGACGACGGCATCCACGCCGCCCTCACGGACATCCCCGAGCCCCACGTCGGGCGGCCGGCCGCGCAGCACGCTGTGGTAGGCGGCGGCCGCCACCCTCGGCAGCATCGTCGTCGTGTGCGTATGGGTGTCGACGACGAGCGCGGTGCTCATCGGCGCCAGATCTCGTGCACGAGGCCATAGGCGACGGCCTCGTCGGCGTCGAGAAAGCGGCCTGCGGTCGTGTCCGCCTCCACCTGCTCGAACGGTCGCCCGGTGGCGGCGGCCAGGTGGCGGTGGAAGTCGTCGAGCATGCGCTGCTTGTGGACCATCCACGTCTCGATGTCGCGGGCCACACCCGCGACCTTCTCGTCGGGTTGGGAGAGGCGGAATCGGGAGTGAGGCGCAGCGCGCCGTTGCTCAGCGGCCGCGAACACGCCGACGGCCGCACCTTCCGCTCGGCCGATGCACACGGCGTGGACCGGCACGCCGAGCAGCCCGATCGTGTCGATCAGGACGAACGCCGGCTCGAGCGGACCGCCGGGGCTGTCGACGTGGAGCTGGATGGGGTCGTCGCCGGAGGCGTCGAGGGTCATCAGCTGAGCGGCCACGTCGCCGGCACTGCCGTCGTCGAGCGCGCCACGGAGCGACACGATGCGCCGGGCGAACAGCTGGGCCCGCAGCACGTCCTCCGGCGACCTCACCGCGGCCCCTCCAAGCGAACGTCGAGCACCCGGCCCAGGGCGGCGGCGTAGCGCTCGAGCGTCGACAGGCGAACGTCGGCCTCGCCCGATTCAAGACGGGCCACCGCCGACTGCGAGGTTCCCATACGGGCCGCCACCTCGGTCTGCGAAAGCCGCAGCTCGAGGCGGAGACCGACGAGGTCCTCGACCATCCGCTCGCGGCGGGCGGCCATCTCTTTGAAGCCGGGGAAGAGGGGATCGTGCTTACGCGCTGTCACTTCAACTACTTATCTCAAATGTGCTATCTCTGAAATGATATACCGAGTATGAGATCGCAGCGATGGAGGTCAGAGACATGAGCGTAATCCCCACGGTCCTGGAGCAGTCGGCTCGCGGCGAGCGGGCCTTCGACATCTACTCGATGCTTCTCAAGGAGCGCATCGTGTTCCTCGGCCAGGAGGTCGACGACCAGATCGCCAACCTCATCGTCGCCCAGATCCTGTACCTCGAGGCCCAGGACCCCGAGAAGGACATCAACCTCTACATCAACTCCCCGGGCGGCATGGCGTACGCCGGGATGGCGATCTACGACGTCATCCAGCACGTGCGCCCGGAGGTGTCGACGATCTGCATCGGGATGGGCATGTCGGCGGCGGCCATGATCCTGGCCGGCGGTGCCAAGGGGAAGCGGCTGGCCCTTCCCAGCGCCAAGATCATGATCCACCAGGGCTCGGCCGGCAGCCGTGGGGCGCCGACCGACATGGAGATTCAGCTGCGCGAGGTGCTGGCCACAACCAAGCGGATGGCCACGATCATCGCCCATCACACCGGGAAGTCGATCGAGGAAGTCGAGCGTGACCTGGATCGGGACTACTACATGACCGCCGAGGAGGCGAAGGCCTACGGCATCGTCGACGTTGTCATCGCTCCCCGCCGGGGTGTGTCCGCCGAGCTGATGGAGCTCGCCGCCCAGGTCTGACGGCGGCTACTTCTTCTTCGTCGCCTCGAAGACGATCTTCTTCGTGCGGCGCCGGCCGATGACGAACCCGCCCACGGCCGCCGCTCCCGCTCCGAGAGCCGCCAGGCCCCGCACGACGGCGGACCGCTGGCGCTCCACCTCGGCGCCGGACGATGGGCCCGACGCTTCGTCGGTGACCTCGAACGGGGTGCGCGCCTTGGGATAGGGACGGGGGTACTCCTCCTCGCGAGCGCCCTTGACTTGGAGATCGTGGCAGGTGCGCCACGTGAAGAACGCGACCAGGAGCGGCAGCGTGAGCAACAGCACCCGCAAGGTGTTGGTCACCGCCGGGATCCCGACCCCGAGCTTCTGGGCGATGATGTCCTGCGCTCCGGCCACGACGAGCACGATGTAGAAGGTCAGGACGCCGACACCAATAGCCGTTCGCATCGGCCGCTCGCGGGGGCTGTCGAGCAGATGGTGCTCGAGGTGGTCGCCGGTGATGCGAGCCTCCAGGAACGGCCACATGTAGAGAAGCCCGAAGGTGATCCCCGGTAGCAAGATCCCGGGCCAGAACAGTTCGGAGATCGTGTAGCCGAAGATGTGGACCCGCCACGGACCAGCCACCCGCAGAGCACCCTCCAGCCAGCCGACGTACCAGTCGGGCTGCGCGGCGGTCGACACCGCCGCCGCCTTGAACGGCCCGTAGAGCCACACCGGGTTGATCTGGGCCAGACCGCCGAGGGCGCTGAGCACGGCCGCCACGGCGGCGAACAGCCCGATGGAGCGCAGCGTGTAGGTGGGCCACAGGAACGAGCCGACGACGTTGCGCTCGGTGCGACCCGGGCCCGTGAACTGGGTGTGCTTCTGTCGCCACAGAATCGCCAGGTGGGCGGTGAGCAGGGCGATGATCACCGCCGGCACGAGCAGCACGTGGAGGATGAACAGCCGCGGCTCGAGCGCCTGGGCGGGGAACTCGCCGCCGAAGAACAGGAACGCCAGCCACGTGCCGAGGAAGGGGACCGAGAGCACGATCGAGTAGGCGATCCGTAAGCCGGTGCCCGACAGCAGGTCGTCGGGCAACGAGTAGCCGGTGAAGCCGTTGGCGATCGCCATCAGCAGCAGGGACACACCCACGATCCAATTCAGCTCTCGCGGGCGCCGGAAGGCGCCGGTGAAGAAGATGCGGCAGAGGTGGGCGACGATGGAGGCGATGAAGAGCAGCGCGGCCCAGTGGTGGATCTGGCGGAACACCAGACCGGCCCGCACGTCGAAGCTCAGGCGGATCGTCGAGTGGTAGGCCTCGGACATGCGGACGCCGCGAAGGGGCCCGTAGCTGCCGTGGTACACGACCTCCTGGGCGCTGGCCTGGAAGAAGAACGTCAGGTAGATCCCGGTGAGGATCAGCACCAGCAGGCAGTACATGGCGATCTCGCCGAGCATGAACGACCAGTGGTCCGGAAAGATCTTGTCGAGAGCCGTGCGCGCGAAGTGGGCCGCGCCGACGCGCTCGTCGACCCAGCGCCCGAGTCGGTAGACGACTCCGGGCCGGCGCGGCCCGGACGGTCGGCGAACGACCACTACTGCAGGCTCTCTAGGTAGGCGGTGATGTTGCGCGCCTCGTTGCGCGTCACGCCCAGTGTCGGCATGTCGTTACCCGGGAGCATGTGCTGCGGATCCTGGATCCAGTCGGTGAGGTGATCGGGTGTGTTCGACCAGAAGCCGGCGATGGTGCCCCGCTTGCCGAAGTGGATGAGCGGCGGGCCCACGAGCCCCTTGGCTTCCTTGACCCCGGGAATCGTGTGGCACGCGCCGCAGCCGTAGCGGACGATCTGCGCCTTGCCGGCCTCGGGGCTGGCGCCGCGGACCACGCGCGAGCCCGACTGCACGGCACCGCCCTCGTTGCTGCAGGCGGCGACCGCAAGCACGGTCGCAACGACGATCCCCGCGAGTGCGAAGCGCATTCGGTGCTCCTTCATGCCGACGTCACCAGCTCCCCAGGAGACGAGCGTTCGAGATCGGCGAGCCAGCCGAAGAACAGGACGACGGCGCCGATCAAGTACGCCGTACCGACGACCGCCCACATGATCACGCCGCCCATTGCCTGGTCGCTCATCGAGCGATACGCCGGGTACCACGTGTGAGAGGACAGGGTGAGGCCGGCGCCGAGGGCCGAGCAGACACCCGTGGTGAAGAACAGCGCGCCGATCGCCATGGCCACGCGGTTCGAGCCGGCCTCGAACACCACC
>JAFAUA010000485.1 GCA_019243595.1 Acidimicrobiia bacterium | reverse complement strand
GTATGCGGGACGATCGGCACGGGAGGCCGGGTCGGGTTATCGGTACCAGCTCGGCATCGCTCCGCTCACCCAGATGCGTGCAGCCCCTGACCTCAGCTGTCGGGTGGGTCGAGAGCGCCCAGGAGAAAGCACGCCCGCTCCTGCAGTCGGTTGAGCCGGTCCCACTCGTTCTGGTCGTACGCCTCGATCATTTCCTGCACGATGACGGCCAGGTGTTCGAGACGCGCCCGTCCAACGACCTCTTCGCCGATGGGCTCATCAGTCACCAAGCCCTCCCGTCAGGAACCCGAAACGCCGGGACGCACGCCGCTGGTTTGGAGGCCGCAGCGATACGTCCCGCCCGCGAGTTTGTGGCTTGACGACCCAAGGCTTCGCAAGACGACAGTCAAGTCTTGGTAATGGCCCAGACCGGGCTCCGACGTCGCCGCGACGCTGATAGGTCCCGGGGGCAGGGGACATCCCTTCATCGGGCCACCACAACGCTGATCCCGATGGGCCGTCAGCTCGACATACACACCCCGACGACGACAACTACCCGACGCCACTAAAGGCAGATTCCGACCGGCGAAGGCGCGGTGACAGACACCCAAACGGGTAAGGATCAAGGATGGACCCCGAACTGTTCCTCATCGGGCCCGCCATCGCTGTGCTCGCCGTCCTGGGAGCACGCAGGCGGGCCGCCCAGCAGAACGGCCTGACGACCGGCCAGCGCGTAGAGAGCGCGGGCGGTGACGTCGCCCGCCAGCTCGGGGGGGTTCTGGGCGCGTTCGCGCAGAAGCCGGCGGAGATTTCCGGGGGCGTTGTGCGGACGACCGGCGTCATCGGCGCCCAGGTGGTCGACACAACGTTACGGGCGGTGGGCCGCGTCAGCGGCGAGGCCGTGCGTGCGGTCGTCGCCGGGGGCGGACAGCTCACGGCGCGCAGCACGGGCCTGGTGGTCGATGGCGGGTCGTCGGTGGTCGGCGCCGCTGCCAGCGTTCCCGGGCGGTTGCGGGGCCACGCGCCGGCGCCGACGGCAAAGAAGTCGACGGCCGCCCCGACCCGCGCCCGCAAGCGCCAGCGCTAAGAGGGGCGGCCTGGGAGCACCCGGTCGTACCGCCGCAATTCATCCCGTCGACACCGGCCATCCACCGCTTCGCAGGGTGAGACTGGAACCATCGTCGTGTGGACGCACCGCTCCGGGGGGAGTTGGCCATCACCGCGGCGTTCGAGTCGCTGGCATCCGCGCTCGCCGCCATCGCCTCCCGGGTCGGAGTCGACCACCTCGGTTCGCTGCCCCCTCGGCGTCGCCGACCGGCAGTGAACGCGACGACTCCAGCCCGCAGCCGCGCCGCGTAAAGAATTCACTAGCACCGGTTGGCGGTCCGGTGTCTCGGGAAGGTCTGGTCCTATGGGAGCCCGCCCGGCCCGCGGCCATCGTTGAGCCTGCCCCTGCTGGGCTGGCTTCGCGGTCGCGGCGGGCGGCGGTCTCGGCGCGTTGTCCGCCGCCCCGGTCGGGTTCACGTCGAGGTCCGGGCGTTGCACGAGGTCGGCACCGATGGTCTCGTCCGTGATCTGAAAGCTGCGCTCAACGCGCTGCAACACGTCGACTGGGTGCACGTCAACCGCGTGACAGGTCGCATCCTCGTCGCCTTCGACGACGGAGAGATCGACGCCGATGACATCATTGAAATCGTGGAGTCCCTCGAGGACGACCACGGCGTCGGCGACGAGCTGTTTCCCAACGACCGCGCCGCTCTTCCGGGCGACCTGGAGCCGATCGTCCGCGACGCAGTGGCCCTCGTGGCCGACGTCGTGGCTGTTGCGCTCGGCGGTGCCGGCCGACTCGCGCGTCTGACGCCGGTGCCCATCGAAGCGGTGGCGGTGATTCCCTTCGTCCAGTCACAGGCGAGGATCCGCGAGGTGCTCGAGCGGGCCTTCGGCGCGTCGCTCACTGACGCGGGGCTGGCCATCGCCAACGCCGTGGCGCAGACGTTGGCCCAGGGGCCGCTCGGCCCCGCAGTCGACGGCGTGGAGCGCGCCGCGCTGTTAGCCGAGCACTCCGCCCGCCGCGCTCTGTGGCACGCCATCGACGAGGAGCTCCAAACTGCCGACAGCGACGACGTCGGGCCCGTGAGCGTGGAGCCCCGTCCTGTTCCGCTGCCCCCCGGACCAGTCGAGCAGTACGAGGACAGAGCAGCGCTTGTGTCGGTCGCCGGCGCGGGCCTGACGGCGGTCTTCTCTCGCGATCCAAGGCGAGGCCTCGCGACGTTGATGGCGAGCGCGCCAAAGGCTGCCCACCACGGCCGCAGCGTCTTCGCCGCCCATCTGGGTCGGGCGCTCGCCGCACGCGGCGCCCTGTCCATCGACGACGGCGCCCTACGCCGCCTCGACCGCATCGACTGCCTGGTCCTCGACGCGTCCGTGCTCAGGACCGACCTCGGTCTTCGCCCCGTGGCCGCGGCCATGGTCTCGGCCGCCCGCCACGCCGGCCACATGGTCGCTGTCGCCGGCGATGCCGACCTTGCCGCAGAGCTCGCTGCTGACCTGGAGCTCGACGGTGGCAAGGGACTGGCGGCCGCGGTACGGGAGATGCAGGCCGACGGATGCGCGGTTGCGCTCGTGTGCGGCCTCGACCACAACGACGCCTTGGCCGCCGCCGACTGCGGCATCGGCGTGTGGTCGGAGCGAGGACCGGTGCCCTGGGCAGCCGACGTCATCGTCGGCGACGACCTGGCCTCGGCCGCCTTCCTCGTCGACGCCATGGGCGTCGCCCACGAGCTGAGCCGCCAGAGCGTTGCATTGGCCCTCGGTGGAGCCAGCGTCGCCGGCGTCCTCGCCCTGGTGCTTCCTGGCCGACTCGCGACCGCACGCGCCATGACGGCGGTGAACGTGGCAGCGCTTGCGGCCCAGGCCAACGCAACGCGTGCTGCCGTCGTGCTCAACCGGCGAGAGTCGCGCGTTGGCGTCGAAGCGCCACCGCCGTGGCATGCCCTCGATGTCGATGAGGTCCTGGAGCTCGTGGGCACGTCGCCCGAAGGTCTCTCCGACGACGAGGTAGCCAGCCGCGGCCCCGCCGACCGCGTGTACGTGTCGCGGGCACCGTCGCTGCCCGCGTCGGTGGCCAAGGAGCTGGTCAACCCGCTGACGCCGGTGCTCGCGGGCGCGGCGGCCATCTCCAGCGCCGTCGGGTCGATGACCGACGCCGTCATCGTCGGCGCCGTCGCCGGCGCCAACGGGCTGATCGGCGGCATCCAGCGCTACCGCGTCGAGCAGGCGGTGCGCTCGCTGGAAGACGCCGACCGCCAGCTCGTCACCGTGCGCCGCAACGGCGCCACCGTCGACGTGCCCGTCGAGGACGTGGTCGTCGGCGACGTCGTGCGCCTCGAGGCCGGTGACGCCGTTCCCGGCGACGCGCGCGTCATCGACGCCGCCGCCCTCGAGGTCGACGAGTCTGCGCTCACAGGCGAGTCCCTCACCGTGCCCAAGACGCCCGCGCCAACCGGGGCCGCATCGCTCGCCGATCGGTCGTCGATGCTGTATGAGTCCACGGCGGTGGCAGCCGGATCGGCCGACGCCGTTGTCGTCGCCACGGGAACAGCCACCGAGGTCGGGTCGGTCCTCGCTCTCGCCGGCGACGAGGGGCCCCCGCCCGGCGGTGTTGAGGCCCGGCTGCAGGAGCTGACGAGGCGCACGTTGCCCGTGGCGGCCGTGAGCGCGGCGGGCGTGATGGCCGCCGGACTGCTGCACGGCCGGACGCTGCGTTCGACGCTGCAGTCCGCGGTGAGCCTCGGCGTGGCCGCCGTACCAGAAGGGCTGCCGATCCTGGCCACGATGGCCCAGCTCAGCGCCGCGAGACGCCTGGCGGGGAGGGGCGCGTTGGTGCGCAGCCCTCGGGCCATCGAAGCGCTTGGGCGTGTCGACGTTGTCTGCACGGACAAGACGGGCACGCTGACCGAGGGAAGCATCGAGTTGGCAGCCGTCGTCGACGCAAGCGGCGAACACGACGGCGACTCCATGACCGACACCGCCCGTCGGGTGGTCGCCATTGGCGCCCAGGCCTCCCCCCAGCACGAAAACGGCGATCCGCTGCCGCACCTCACCGACCGAGCGGTCGTCGACGGCGCCCGGCGCTGGGGCATCGCCCCCGACGAGAACGGCGGATGGCGGCGTGAAGCGGAGCTGCCGTTCGAACCGGCGCGGGGCTACCACGCCGTGCTGGGCCGAAGTGCCGGTAGCCAGTGGTTGAGCGTGAAGGGCGCACCAGAGGTGGTGCTGCCCCGCTGTGACCGCTGGGCGTGCGAGGGCGAGGAGCTTCCGCTCGACGACGCCGTTCGCGACACGTTGGACAACGAGGTGCAACGGCTGGCGAAGCGCGGGTTTCGCGTGCTGGTCGTCGCCCAGCGCGAAGCGTCGAGCAGGCGGGACCTCGACGACGAGCGAGTGCAGCGACTGGTCCTCGTGGGCCTGCTGGGCCTGGCCGACCCCGTACGCGACACGGCCGCGTCGGCGATCGCCCAGCTGCACCAGGCGGGCGTGCGCGTGGTGATGCTGACCGGCGACCATCCGAGCACCGCCGAGGGCGTGGCCGCCAAACTGGGAATCCTCAACGGCGGCGACATCCTCACCGGTGTGAAGATCGACGAGCTGGACGACGGCGAGCTCGAACGCGAGCTCGACCATGTCACTGTGTTCGCCCGCGTGACGCCGGCGCACAAGATGCGACTCGTGCGCGCCTACCAGCGCAGCGGCAAGGCGGTCGCCATGACCGGTGACGGGGCGAACGACGCGCCGGCCATTCGTCTGGCCGACGTCGGCATCGCCCTGGGTCCCCACAGCACACCCGCGGCGCGCCACGCCGCCGATCTCGTCGTCGCCGACGGACGCATCGAGACGATCGTCGACGCCGTGGTTGAGGGCCGGGCCATGTGGGCGTCGGTGCGCGAGGCGCTTGCCATCCTGTTGGGCGGCAACCTGGGCGAGATCGCGTTCACCGTCGGCGGCGCCGCACTGGTCGGCCGCTCACCGCTCAACGCCCGTCAGCTCCTGTTGGTGAACCTGCTCACTGACGTGCTGCCGGCCATGGCCATCGCCGTGCGTCCCCCACCGGATCGCAGTGCTGAGGACCTGCTGGCCGAGGGCCCCGAGGAGTCGCTGGGCTCCCAACTCGAGCGGGCGATACTCGTGCGCGCCGCCGCCACGGCGCTGGGGGCGGGGTCGGCGTGGGGCGTGGCGCGGGTGACCGGCCGTGGCAAGCGAGCCAATACCGTTGGCCTCGCCGCCCTCATCGGGACCCAGTTGGGGCAGACGTTGACGAGCGGATGGAACGATCCGCTGGTGTGGGCGGCGTCGCTGGGCTCGGCGGCCGCCATGGTCGGCGTCATCCAGACCCCCGGTCTGTCGCGTCTGTTCGGGTGCACACCGTTGGGCCCGATCGGGTGGACGATCGCGGCCAGCACGGCCACAGGGGCGACCGGCCTGTCAGTTGCAGCGCCGGCGTTGGCCGGTGCCCTGGGGAGCCGGTTGTGGCCTCAGGCCCCGGATTCGGCGCCCTCGGCGGCCTGCTGAACCTCGGGGTTGCGCGTTCTCGTCGCCACCTCGTGGCCCGCCGCGATCACCAGCGCCACCGGCCAGTCGATGAACTCGAAGGCGGCCATGGCGCCGAGTCCTGCGTAGTAGGCCAGCTTCGGCGGACCAGGCAACGTGAGATGGGCGTCGAGCAGCGGGATGCGGATCGTGGGCCCGGCGTTGGTCGATCCGTTCGACGATTGCTTGCCGTTCTTCTTGGTGGCCATGCCGAGTCCCTACCCGTTTCGCCGACGCCCTAGCCGCAGGCGGTCCTAGAGGGACAGGCCGTACCAGACGACGACGACAACAAACATGACAGTCGTAACATGGGGCGATGCCCGCGGGCCTGACCTCACCGATGCATGTCTTGGTCATCATCGTGGTCGCGCTCGTGGTGCTGGGCCCTGAGAGGCTGCCCCACGCGCTCCGCCAAGTCGGGAGGACGATGGGTGAACTGCGACGTTGGTCGGACACCATTTCCTCGGAGATGCGGGGGGTCCTGTCACTTGAGCTCGATGATCCAGCCCCAGCGGCCACGTCCACGCCCGCCCCGGCGCCGACCCAGTCAGTGCCGAGCTTCAACGGTGCGTCAGGGCCTGTCCCGCCTCCTGCGCCAACAGCCGCCGGGCTCAGCCTGCGGACCGGGCCGTTGCATCAGGCGCTGCAACAAGGAGGTGAGTGGCATTGATCCTCGCTGAGATCCTCGGACCGGACATGCTCATCATCCTTGCCATCGTGGCGCTGCTCTTCGGCAGCAAGCAGCTGCCGAAACTGGCCCGCTCGCTCGGCTCGGCGAAGTCCGAGTTTGAAAAGGGAATCCGCGCGGGCGAACACCCCGAGGAGCCGGCAGCCACTGACGACGAGCAGGTCACCCTGACGCGCGCCGAACTCGACGCGAAGATCGCCGAGGCCCGCGCCGCGGGAAAAGCGCGTCCGCCCACGTCCTGAGGCGCTCATTGGAGCAGGCGCGGCGCACAACAGCTCGTGCTAGCAGCCGTCACGGCCCCAGCGCCCTTGGTGCCCGATTCATCGATGAAGACTCTCCACACCATGCGAGCACCTGTCGCTGTGGTCGCCGTCGTCGCCGCGGCCATCGTGGTCGCGTCGCTGTGGTCGGGCGTGCGTGCCCAGCCCAACGATCGGTCGGCGCCGACCGCCTCCAAGGTTGTCGTATTCGGGTTCTCCGGCCTCAGTTGGGACGACATACGCCACGGTCAAACACCGAACCTGCGGGCGCTCGTCGCGCGCGGAGCCGTCGGGGCAATGACCGTCCGCACCGTCTC
>JAFAUA010000476.1 GCA_019243595.1 Acidimicrobiia bacterium | reverse complement strand
TCGGAGCGGTCCGTCGCCGGCCGAAGCCGGACCAAGTCCCGGGGCTTCGATGGGTCGACATCGTCTTCGGCGTCCCCCTGGCCATGAGCCGCCCGCCACGCCCGCGCCGGGCGGTGATGCTGGCCCTGTGGGACGACGCGGATTCGGCCGCCGCCTTCGCCGACGCGCACCCATTCGCCGCCCGGTTCAAGACCGGCATGCACGCCACCTTGCAGCCGCTGCGAGCGTTCGGCAGCTGGCCCGGCCTCGACGACCAGATCCCGCGCAGCCGCGTCACAACCGTCGATGGCCCCGTCGTCGTCTTTACTCTCGGACGGCTTCGGATCAGCCAGTTCGGTCGCTTCATGCGCGCCAGCCGGCCAGCTGAACGCGCTGCCGTCAACGCCGAGGGCTTCATCTGGGGCACGGCCAGTGCCCGGCCGCCGTTGGTGGCCACCGTCTCCATCTGGGAGAGCGCCGAAGCGAGCGCCGCCTACGCGTTCAACGCGCCGGGCGGACACCCGTCTGCCATCGACGCCCAACGCCGCAAGGACTTCCACCACGAGTCGGCGTTCATACGGTTCACGCCGATCGAGATCCGCGGCACGCTCGACCGGCCGAACCCACTCGCGACCGAGCTGATCGCAGCGCGCTAGTTCCGGGTCGGCGTCACGACGGGCAAGGTCTCCCACCCGCGCACGGTCGAGGTCGGGGCCAGCTTGGCGCCGTCGTAGTCGACCTCCCATTCGGGGAAGCGCTTCAGCACCTCGTCGAGGGCGATGCGACCCTCGAGGCGGGCAAGGGCCGCGCCGAGGCAGAAGTGGATGCCGTAGCCGAACGTGAGTAGCCCGCCGGTCTTGCGGTGGATGTCGAAGCGGTCGCCTTCGGGGAAGCGGCGGTCGTCGCGGTTGGCAGACCCGACGAGGAAGAGCATCGCGCTTCCGGCGGGGACGGTTTGGCCGTGGAGCTCGACATCTTGGGCCACGTACCGACCGACGTGCGGGGGTGGCGGCTCGAAACGCAGCAGCTCCTCGATGGCGTTGGGGATCAGTCCCGGACTCTCAACAAGCTCACGGCGCTGGTCAGGGTGCTCGGCGAGGACTTTGCCGGCCCAGCCGATCAACCGGGTGGTGGTCTCGTTGCCGGCGCCGGCCACGACGAATGTGTAGGTCAGCACTTCGTCGCGCGTCAGTCGTCGGACGGTGCCGTTCTCGTCCTCGAACTCGGCGTTCAACAGCTCGGTCATCAGGTCGTCGGAGGGATGCTCGGCGCGCCAGTCGATGTAGTCGGCGAAAATCTCGCCGTTGGCGAAGTGGGCCGATACCTCCATCGGCTCGCCCGGCGTCGTTCGTAGGTTGCGGTCGACGCGGTCGCGCACCGCTTCCTGATCGGAATCCGGAATGCCGAGCAGCATGCTGATGACTCGCATCGGCATCGGCGCGCCGAGGTCGGCGACGAAGTCGAACGAGCCCGTGCCGACGAGAGGGTCGAGGCTGTGGGCGCAGAACTGCCGGATCTTTGGCTCCAGCGCCGATACCCGTTTCGGCGTGAACACGCGCGAGAGCAGCTTCCGGTGGATGGTGTGAATCGGCGGGTCCTCGAAGATCAGGGTCCCGGGCGGCATCTCGATGCCGGACTTGATCAGCTCCAGGATCCCGCCCCTGCTCGACGGAAAGGTCGCCGGATCCTTCAGCCCCCGCTCGACGTCGTCGTAGCGGCTCACGGCGTAGAAGTCGTGCGGCTCGTTGTAATAGAGCGGAGCCTCCTCGCGGAGCCGCCGGTACACCGGGTACGGATCGGCGTTGATGCCGACGTCATACGGGTCGTAATACAGATCGGTCATCGCAGAAGCTCCAGGATCTGTGACGGGCCCAGGGGGAGACGGGTGATCGTCACGTCGAACGGCGCCAGGGCGTCGGCGATCGCGTTCACGACCGCCGGCGGTGCGCCGATGGCGCCGCCCTCGCCGACGCCCTTGTAGCCACCCGGACCGGGGCTCGGCGTCTCGATGTGCACGTACTCGATGTCGGGAATCTCGGGTGCAGTCGGCAGCAGGTAATCCATGAAGGTGGTGGCGACCGGGTTCCCGTCGGCGTCGTAGGCGAGCTCCTCGAAGAGCACACCGCCGATGCCCTGCACAACGCCGCCTGCGATCTGGCCTTCGACGACTGCGGGGTTGATCATCGGCCCGCAGTCCTCGCCGACGATGTAGCGCAGCAGCTTGACGCGCCCCGTCTGCAGGTCGACCTCGCACGTGCAGACGTGGGTGGCATTCACCCAGATCGACCCGGTCTCCGCCGTGTACTTGGCCGTCGCCTCCAAGCCGTCTGGTGCCGCGGCCGCCAGCTCGCCGAACGACACGCCGGCCGACGGTTTGCCGCGCACGCTTGCCCGGCTGTCCGCCAGCTCGATTTCGTCGGCGTCGGCGCCCAAGTGCCCAGCCGCGGCCTCCACGAGCTGCTCCCGCAGAAGCGTCGCCGTCTGGCGGACCGCCCCCGCCATCATCGAGGCGCTGCGGCTCCCGGCCACACCCGCCCCGAATGCCGTCACCTCGGTGTCCCCCTGGATGGCGGTGACGTTGTCGATGTCGGCGCCGAGGGCGTCGGCGGTCAGCTGCACGACCGTGGTCTCCAGGCTGTTCCCCGACGAGCCGCCGCCGAGGAAGACGTCGATCCGGCCCGACGGCTCGACGCGGATCCGCGCCTCTTCCGAGGCGTAGTACCCGTGCCCGGGCGTCGTCGGCTCGACGTAGCTCGAGATCCCGACGCCGAGATAGCGCCCTTCCTCTCGGGCCCGGGCCTGCGAGGCGCGGAAGCCGTCGTAGTCGAGAGCATCCAGCGTGGCTTCGAACGTCTCGAGCGGTGTGATGCTGTCGTACGTCATCCCGATGGGGTTCTTGTACGGAAGGTCGTCGCTGCTGACCATGTTGCGGCGCCGCAGCTCGGCCGGATCGACGCCCATGCCGCGGGCGGCGATGTCGAGCAGCACCTCGCGCGCCACCGACTCGAACTGCCACGGGCCCCGGTAGGGGGCGCGGCCCGCCGTGTTCGTATAGATCGTCTTGGCCGTGAATGTCGCCTGCGGGATCCGGTACGGACCGGGGAAGATCGCCCCGACGGCGGCGGCCGTCATCACCGGCCACGGCGTCGGATAGGCGCCGCAGTCCTGGACGGCATCGATGCGAACCGCCTGGAGCAGTCCGTCGCCGTCGAAGGCCATCGCCGCGTCGGCGTGCTCGTGGCGGGCGGCGCCGGCGGCCATGAGGTTCTCGCGGCGGTCCTCGATCCACTTCAGCGGCTTCCCGACGTGTGGGGCGGCCAGCATGATCGCCATCTCGTCGCGCTGCACCATGACCTTCTGGCCGAAGCCGCCGCCGGTGTCGCCGGCCACGACCCTGATGCGCTCCTCCGGCAGCCCAAGCAGCCGCGAGCAGAACAGGCGGATCTCGTGCGGCACCTGGGTCGAGGCATAGATCGTGATGTCGCCCGAACGATCGGAGGCATCGACCACGAGTCCACGCGTCTCCATCGGTACGGCCGTGTACCGCTGCTGCTCGATGGTCTCCTGGACCGTGAAGGCGGCCGACGCAAAGACCTCGTCGAGCGCGGAGGCGGGTCGGCCCGCCAGCTCACCGACGACGTTCGAGCCGTGGGCCTCGTGCACGAGTTCGGCGGTGCCCTCCGCCTGCCGGTAGTCGACGACCGGGGGCAGCGGGTCGAAGTCGATGTCGACCAGGTCGGCCGCGTCTTCGGCGATGTAGCGGCTGTCAGCGACGACGAGGGCGACGGCGTCGCCCACGAAGCGGGCCTCGCCCTCGGCCAGCGGCGGCCTCGGCGTCTCGGGGCTGTCGGGCCCGATCGACGTGTGCCACTGCTCCTTCATGCCGGGATTGAGGTCGGCGGCCGTGAACACGAAGCGCACGCCGGGCACGGCGAGCGCTGCGCTTGTGTCGATGCCGCGGATGGCGGCCCGCGGGAACGGGCTGCGGACGAAGCAGGCGTGCAGCATGCCGGGCAACTGGATGTCGTCGACATACGCGCCCTTGCCGGTGAGGAGGCGGGCGTCCTCGAGACGCCTGACGCGGGTGCCCGAGTAGCGCGTCGAGGTCTCACTCATCGGCTTCGCGCACATCGAGGATCTGGGACGTCGACGTCACGCCGAACACGCCGGCCTCGTCGCTCATCACCGCCATGGAGACGCCGTGGGCGACGTCGTGTGAGTAGTAGGTGTGACCGGTCAGGGCCACCCACTCGCCAACGGGCGCGCGGCAGAGATGGCCGGTGACGTCAGGGTTGATCGACGTCACCCGCCTCTTGTCGAGGCGCACGCCCATCATGTTGACCAGGTCGAGCGGCACCGCCGCCCGCGACGCAGCGCGCAACGGTTCGCCCGCGACGACCGGCAGCCGGAGCCGCGTCCAGACCACGTGCACGCCGTCGACGGGCTCGAGGGTGCGGCGCAGCTCGCAGGCGCGCTTGAGGAAGGCGGGAGCGGAGGGAATCTGGTCCACGCCGCTGAGCTCTTCGGGCGGCGGGACCGACGCCGACGGATTCAGCGCACTTGTCGAGATGGGAAGGCCATCGATCCCGGCGACGTCACGGTCGCGGATGCGCAAGGCCCGGGCCCGGGTCGTCGCCTCATCTCCAGCGCGGATCAAAAGGTCGACGACCTGGATCTTCTTCCCCTCGCGCACCACCTCGGTCGCCACGTCGAGACGCTGACCGACCGGTACGGGCCGGAGGATGTCGACGGTGAGCCGGGTGAGGCTCATCGGCGTCAATGTCGGGACGTCCTCGAGAACGTGGCCGAGCAGGGCGAGCACGGCGCCGCCGGCCTGCCCGCCGTGCCCCCACGCGCCCTGGGTGCAGGCGGTGCCGACGAAAGCCTCGCCGTCCCGGATGTAGAGGGCCTCGGCCTCGCTCATGCCGCGGGCGTGAACTCGACGTTCAGGTTGGTCAGACCACGGAACAGGTACGTCGGCAGGTACTCGTAGTGACGGTCGCCGGCGGGGCCGTGCGCCGCCTCGGAGATGCGGATCTCCGACGTGCGGTCGAGCAGGCGGTTGAGTGTGACTCGCCCTTCGGCCCGCGCCAACGGTGCGCCTGCGCACGTGTGGATGCCGAACCCGAAGCCCAGGTGCTTCCGAGCGTTGGGCCGGTCGACGTCGAACTCGTAGGGGTTCTCGAAAAATCGCGGGTCGCGGTTGGCGGCCCCCGGCAGCAGCAGCACGCTGGCGCCCGCCGGGATGTCGACGCCGGCCAGCTTCGTACGCCGACGGGCCATTCGGAACTGGCCGCGCAGCGGACTCTCGATCCGAAGCGTCTCCTCGATGAAGTTCGGGATGAGCGCGCGGTCGTCGCGCACCCGCTGCTGGAGATCGGGCCGGTCCCCGAGCATCTGCAGTGCGAACGACAACAGTCGGACCGTCGTCTCCTGCCCGGCGGCGAACAGGTTGGCGGCGATCAGGGCGACATCCTTGGCCTCCGGCGTCGAACCATCCGGGTACGTGGCTGTGGCCAGGCCGGTGAGCACATCCCCACGCGGGCTGCGACGGCGGTCCTCGACGTACTCGGTGAACTGGTCGTA
>JAFAUA010000426.1 GCA_019243595.1 Acidimicrobiia bacterium | reverse complement strand
CACGACGACGGCGATCGGCACCGACCACACCCAGGGCTCGGCGGCCGGCAATGTCACCCTGGGGCCGGGCTCGACGTCGATCTCAGGCGCCAGCATCGGCGGCAACCTGACTGTTCCCGCGGGGTCGTCGCTGCTTCTCACCAACTCCACGGTCGGGGGAAGCATCACCGCCACCAGCCCCGGCTCGATCACCATCTGCAACACGACGGTCGGCAACGCGGTGAAGGTCTCGGGAGCGAGTGGCTTCGTATTGTTGGGTGACGCCGGCGACGACGGGTGTGCGCCGAACACCATCCACGGCGGGGTGAGCCTCACCTCCAACAGCAGTGCGGTGGAACTGGACGGCAACCACATCGGGGGCACCACATCCGTGACCGGCACCACCGGCACGGGTGCGTTCCCCGAGGACCGGGGCGCCGAGTTGGGTGGAAACATCATCGGGGGCACGCTCGGCTGCAGCGCCAACACGCCGATCAGCAACGACGGCCATACCAACTCAGTCGGCGGCGCGCGCTCCGGGCAATGCACGGGCGGCTTCTGAGGGCGCACATAACGACGGCTCGCACTTCGGCGACCGGGGCCGAGTAGAGGCACGAAGGTGCCGCTCTGTGCGGCTTCGTGGGCTAGTGGAACCGCTCGATAATCACGGGTGGCGCGTCCCCTAATCGCGCCGCAATCTCATCGCCAGACCTAACACCGAACGCCGGGTCGCGGGCGCGTATCGCGGCGAGTTCGCGGACTGGTGCTTGCAGAAGTTCAGAAGCACAGATCGCTCGCTCGGGTCGCAGGTCGATGACGACTCCGTGAGTACAGAAGCCGCGTCCGCGGCGTCGGTTCAGCGCAGTCGCGCCGTTGCGGCAGTCGCGCCGTGCTCGTCGAGGAGGCGGACAGTGCGGATTTGACCGACGTCGATGGCGAGCGTCCGTCCCCAGCTACCGGCGCCGTCGTGCAGCCCGAAGGTCCCGACCTCGACGCGGTGCCCGTCGGCCAGCTCGAGCTGGCAGTGATAGGTGTCGCTGCTCCCGTCGTCGTGGACGGTCATGAACACCCACGCGGGCTTGCCCCCGTAAGAGAAGACCTTCCCCCCGGTTTGCTCGCCGGGCGACGGCGTGAAGCGGGCCATAACCACCCCCGGCGCGCCGAGCGCGAAGGATCGCCGAGTATCATTGCTGGGGTGGTGCGAGACGACCGTCGCCGTACCGAGTCCGAGGGCGAGGACGAGGGCGGCGGCGGCGCCGAGTACCGCGACACCCGGCCTGCGACGGCGCGTGGTTGGCACGTCGAACCCGGCCAGGACGCGGCCCCCGAAGCCGGGTGGCGGCTCGATCTCGGGGGCGAGCAGGAGCAGGGCGTCTGCGGCGTCGGAAAGCTCCTCGACCAGGCGCTGGCAGTCGCCGCAGTGCTCGAGGTGCTCCAACACGTCGGCCCGCTCGGGACCCGAAAGGGTGCCAAGGGCCAGCTCAGGAGCGAGGACGTGGACCTGGTCACAGGTCAGGGTGCTCATCGCGATGCTTCCTCGTCCGCCAACAGCGTGCGCAGCTTGGCGAGTGCGGCGCGAATGCGCGTCTTGGCCGTCCCAAGTGGGATCCCCTCGAGCTCGGCGATCTCCCGGGCGGTGCGCCCGGCGTAGGCCGACAGCACCAGGGCACGGCGTTGGTCGGCGGGCAGAGTCTGCAGCGCGGCACGCACGCCGCGACGTTGCTCGCCGGCCACGGCCAGATCGGCGGGCCCGGCGCCGTGATGGATGCCGGCGAGCTCATCCAGATCGGCGGGGGCGCGCAGCTCGGGACGGTGGAGGCGCACGGCATCGATGGCCAGGTTCCGGGTGATGGTCAGCAGCCAGGTCGAAACCGATCCCCGCCGGGGGTCGAAGGCTGGCGCGTGGCGCCACGCCCTGGTCAGGGCCTCCTGAGCGACGTCTTCGGCCAGGGTCGGGTCACCCAGCACGCTGAGCGCCAGGCCATACACGCGGCGCTCGAACCGACGGACGAACTCGGTTGTCGCCCGCCGGTCCCGGGCGGCCATGCCAACCAGGAGCGACTCGTCGGAGAGGCTGTTGGTGCGCCGGGCGCGCAG
>JAFAUA010000423.1 GCA_019243595.1 Acidimicrobiia bacterium | reverse complement strand
GACCGCATCGGCCGTGAGGTCTGCGTGCGTGTCTTCCGCAACGGCGAGGTCCTCGAGGTGACCGTCCGCCCGGTCGAGCTCCAGCAGTAACAGCCGGTTCTCAAGTAAGGATGGGGCGGTGATCGCCGTCCACGCCCTCGCGTTCGTCGGCGGCGCGCTCCTCGTGGCGCTCGTCCTTTACTCGGCGGTCGTCACTGTCGTGCTGCCGCGCGGCGAGTCCGCGACCCTCACCCGGATCGTCTTCATCGGCTGGCGGTCGGTGTTCGTCTTCTTCGCCAACCGCACCAAGACCTACGAGTCGACGGACCGCATCATGGCGTTCTACGGGCCCGTCGGCCTGCTGACGCTCCCGTTCGCCTGGCTCATGTTCGTCGTGGTCGGGTACACGGGGATCTTCTGGGCCCTCGGTGGCATCGGCCTCCGCGGCGCGTTCACCGAGGCGGGGTCGGTGTTCACGTTCGGCTTCCGCGCACCTCCCGCGCTCCCCCAGACGATCCTGGCCTACACCGAGGCGGCGCTGGGCCTCGGTTTGATCGCCCTGCTCATCTCGTACCTGCCCTCGCTCTACGCCGCCTTCTCGCGGCGGGAGCAGCTCGTCACCCTGCTCGAGACCCGCGCCGGCAACCCGCCGTCGGTCCACGAGATGCTGCGCCGCTTCTACATCATCCACGGCCTCGACCAGCTGGGCCCGCAGTTCGCCTTGTGGGAGGAATGGTTCGCCGACGTCGAGGAGACCCACACGTCCTATCCGGCCTTGGTGAACTTCCGCTCGCCCCTCCCCCGCCGCAACTGGTTGACGTCGGCGGGCGCCGTGCTCGACTCGGCGTCGTTCGCGGCGTCGACGATCGACCAGGAGCGGGAGCCGCGCGCCGAGCTGTGCATCAGGGCCGGCTACCTGTGCCTGCGCCGCATCGCCAAGATCTTCGGCATCCCGCACAAGATGAACCCGGCGCCGGAGGACCCGATCAGCATCACCCGCGAGGAGTACGACGCGGTCTACGACCAGCTGGCCGCAGAGGGCCTGCCGTTGAAAGAGGACCGCGACCAGGCCTGGCGGGACTTTGCCGGCTGGCGGGTCAACTACGACGACGTGCTCGTGCCCCTCGCCCGACTCATCCTGGCGCCCGAGGCGCCGTGGTCATCGGATCGGGATATGTATCCGATGCCGCGGGTGGCGATTTTTCGGCGCCATCGGCCGGTGCGCGCGTGACAGCCCGCGCCACGAGGTAGCCGAGCGCGAGGGTCACCAGTCCGCCGATGCCGTCGAGGATGTAGTGGTTGGCGGTGATGACCACAGCGAAGAAGGTGACGATCGGGTGCAGGATCAACAGCACCTTCGCCACCCGGTTCCGGACGACGGGCACGGCCGCGCATGCACACCACGTCGACCAGCCGATGTGGAGGCTCGGCATCGCCGCGAAGGCGTTCGCCATCGGGCCGGCCTCGGCCTTGCCGATCGCGCCCCAGCCCCCGAAGTGGGAGGCGTCGAAGAAACCGAAGTGAACCGCCAGCAATCGCGGCGGCAGCACCGGGTACAGCCAGAAGCCGAGCAGTGAGATCGCCAGCATGAACCCCGCCGTGTTGCGCCACAGGCGGTAGCGGTCGAATTGCCAGTGGTACAGGTAGATCAGCACCAGCGCCGGTACCGCGAAGTGCATCAGGCCGTAGTAGATGTTCCAGAACCTGATGGCGTACTCGTTCAGGTGCGCCGTCGCCTTCACGTTGCACAGCGGCGCGCAGGGCAGGATCCAGTGCTCGACGCGCGCCTCGTGAAAGATGTGGAGGAAGCGCTCGGTCGAAATGATCTGCCGGGCGTGGATGATCGACTGAGCGCGGGACCCCTCGACCTGGGAGCGCACCCACTCGAAGCCGTTGTAGACCGCGTAACAGAACACGGCTTGGGTCAACGGGAAGGTCCACCAGGTGCGCGGCCGCCGCGGGTCTGCCACGGCGTCTATGTCTACCGCCTGGTCTTACGTGCGGTGCTTGCCCTCCGCGTCTCGCTTTAGGCGGGACTCCCGCAGCCGGTCGACCCCGTCCTCCACCGTGGACATGTCGGGTGGGCGGTGGAGTTGGCTGCGCAGACGCTGACGCAGCGACTCGATCTCGCTCGCCAGCTCCGGCGACTCGGCCGCGAAGGCCGGGTCGGTTTCGTACTCGTCGAACGCCTCGACGAGCTCCTCTTCGGCCTCGAGGGGCGTGGCGGGCTCGGAGTCGCGCAGGCGCAGCGGGCGAGCCCGGCGGAGGATCGCCGTCGCCATCCACGCGTCTCGGAGCTGCGCCGCAAGCTCGTCGGCGCGCCGGCGCTCTTCGACAAGACGCTGATCGGCGCGCTCGCGAACTCCCGTCAACAGCTCCTCGGCCCGCCGGATGACCTCGTCGCGATCCCGCTCGAGCTCGGCGATGCGGACGCGCGCCGCCGCCAGCTCCACCTTCAACCCGGCCGCCTCGACTTCCGCGGGGTGCAGCGGGGCGACTGCGGGCTCGTCGTTAGCGGGCGCCAGGTCGAGCGCCCGGGCCCACGTCGCCCACGGGTCTGTATCGCTCAGGTCGTGCTCCTGGATCATGACGGTCGACGTCATCATCGGAACAACGGACGTCGACATCCATCCCCCGATCGGACCATTTACAGGATGGCCCGACCTTTACGAAAGCTTTGACTACACCGCGTAGCCCCGCCGACCGACAACCGGTTGACCGCCCAGACCAGAAGGACGCTCATCCATGTCGATCATCGATATCTGGCAGTACTGCGAAGTGCACGTGCGGGCCCATTTCGGCGCCGACGACCGTGGCGCCAGCCTCGTCGAGTACGCACTGCTCGTCGCCCTCATCGCCGTGATCTGCATCGTGGCCATCTCGTTCCTCGGCCAGAGCGCCTCGAGCAAGTTCAGCACCGTCGGCTCGTCTGTCGCCGGCTGATTGCCGCTCCCACAACTCGAACTGCTGATCAACGACGAGCCCTCCGGCTTGCCACCGGGGGGCTCGCTTCGCGCTAGCCCCGAGCGGGCCGGAGCAGCGGAGGCGAGACCAGGGGACGCGTCGGAGCGATGACTGGCTTGACGGGGCGTCAGATCCTCCTTAGGCTGCGTTCGGATATTCAAATCAGCTGTTTGCATAGTCGAACGGAGCAAACCCTTGAAGCTGGACCTCTTCTACGAGATCGACGTCCCCCGCCCCTGGCCAGGCGAGTTCCCCGAGAACCAGCGCCACGCCGAGCAGGAGTCCTACGACGAGGCCCTCGAGCAGATCCAGCTCGCCGACAAAGTGGGCTTCAACACGATCTGGCTGGTCGAGCACCACTTCCGTGAAGGTCGCTCGCACTGCTCGGCGCCCGACGTCGTGCTCGGCGCCCTGAGCCAGATCACCGAGAACATCCGGTTGGGTTTCGGCGTATGCCTGATGCCCCACGGCTTCACGCCGCCCGTCCGCGTCGCCGAGAAGGTCGCCACTGTCGACGTCCTCTCCAAGGGCCGCGTCGAGTGGGGCACTGGCCGCTCCACGCCGATGGAGCAGACCGCGTTTGGCGTCGACCGTGACTCGAGTCGGGCGCAGGCCGAGGACGCCATCAAGGCAGTGGTGAACTTCTGGGAGAACGAGTACGCCGAGTGGCACTCCGAGTACTACGACTTCCCGAAGCGCATGGTGTGCCCGAAGCCGTATCAAGACCCGCACCCCGCCCCCTGGATGGCGGCCACCAGCGACGGCTCGGCCGAGATCGCCGGCAACCAGGGCATGGGCCTGCTGTCGTTCACGATCATGCAGCCGCTGTCGCGCATGGCGAAGCAGATCCAGCAGTACCGGGCGGCGGCCGCCAACCCCGACCCGATCACCCGCGTGGCCAACAACCGCGTGGCGGCCTACACGCTCGTCCATCTCATGGACGACGAGAAGGAAGCCGAGGAGCACCGCGTCTGGGAGTCAGTGTGGTGGTGGTACCAGAACCTCGCCGAGTTCATGCTCGAGTGGGAGTTCCCCCACTTCACTCAGGAGCAGAAGGACGCTTACTTCCCGTTCCTGAAGAAGAACGCCGACGGCGATTTCGACCCCCGCGACTTCAACAAGCAGGACATGATCATCGTCGGGACGCCCGACCAGTGCTTGGAGAAGATCCAGAAGTACGCCGACATTGGTGTCGACCAGCTGCTCTGCTACGTGCAGTTCGGTTTCCTGCCCCACAAGTCGGTGATGCGCACCATCGAGCTGCTCGGCTCGGAGATCATCCCCGAGCTCGAGAGGCGCGGGCACCAGGTCAACACCACCGTCACGGCCAAGTAACCCATGACGTCCACGGACGACTCACCCGTCCCGGACTACCCAGGACTCCTCCGGCTCGACGGCCGCGGCTTCGTGGTCGTCGGGGCGGGCCAGGGCATCGGCCGTCAGGCCACCCACGCGCTCGCCCAGGCCGGGGCGAAGGTGTTCTGCATCGACAACCAGGAGGCGCTGGCCAAGGAGATCGCCGACGAGGTCGGCGGCATCCCGTGGGCCGCAGACGCGCGAGACCGCGGTGAGGTCGAGGCGACCATTGCCGAGGCAGAACGACAGCTGGGCCGCATCGACGGCCTCGTCGACATCGTCGGCATGGCCAAGTACATCGACGCCCTCGAGACCACCGACGAGGACTGGGACTGGACCTTCGGCATGGTGCTGCGCCACGCCGTCCTGTTCGCACAGGCCGCGGGGAAGTCGATGGCCGCCAACGGTGGTGGTTCGATGGTGTTCGTGGCGTCGGTGAGCGGCATCTTCTCGGCGCCGAGGCATGCGGCCTACGGAGCGGCCAAGGCCGGTCTGATGTCGTGGGTACGCTCGCTGGCCGTCGAGCTCGGGCCTTCGAAGGTCCGCGTCAATGCCGTGGCCCCCGGGATGGTGTGGACACCGCGCATCTCCCAGCTGGTTCCCGAGGAGCTCAAGCACAAGAACGAGGACAACACCCCGCTGCGCAGGGTCGCCATCCCGGCCGACATCGCATCGGCGCTGCTGTTCTTCGCCTCGGACCTGTCCGACTACGTCAGCGGCCAGACGCTGGTCGTCGACGGCGGCGTCGGCGTGAAGTTCCCGTACCCCATGGAGCTGTAGGTCCGCGACCGGTGGACGCTGCCGAATTCATCCGGGGGTGCGCCTTCACCGGCACCGCATCGGTGCCGTACCCGCGGGCCGATCCTGTCGACACGCGCATCCCTCGCGACACATGGGAGATGGCGCAGATTCCAGTGGGCATTCGTCTGGAGCTGATCGGCGAGGCCGAGGCCGTCGACATCGCCTACAAAACGACGACCGACAACCTCGGCTACCGCGGCGACGGCGCAGGCCGCACGTTCACGCTGTGGCGGGGCGGCAAGCTGGTCGACGAGGAGAAGGCCGACACCGGCGAAGGCCGCGTACGGTTGGCGCTGGGTGGCTGGCCGCGCGACGAGCGGGCCATCGTCTATCTGCCCGAGGGGATGAAGCCGACCATCAAGTCGTTGAGCGGCGTCGGCGGCCGCATCTGGCCTGCGCCCGAGGAACAGCCGCGGTGGATCGCCTACGGCGACTCGGTCGCCGAGGGCTGGGTCGCGTCGGGTCCGGCGTTCGCCTGGCCCGCGGTCGCGGGCCGGCAGTTCGGTATCGACGTCGTGAACATGGGCTACGCCGGCGCGGCGCGCGGCGAGCTGGCGTCGGCCGAGCAAGTCGCCGCGCTCCAAGCCGACGTCATCTCCATCAGCCACGGCACCAACTGCTGGACGCGCACGCCCCATTCGGTCGACATGATGCGCGCCGCCGTCGGTGCCTTCCTCGACGTCGTGCGCCAAGGACATCCCGACACACCGGTGGTCGTCGCCAGCCCCGTGCTCCGCCCCGACGCCGAAGAGGCGCCGAACCGCCTCGGCGCCACGTTGCGCGACCTGCGGGCGGCGATGGAAGAAGAAGCGTCCAAGCGAGACGTCACGCTGATCCCGGCCGCCGACCTGATCACCGCCGACAACCTGGCCGACGGCATCCACCCCGACGACGAGGGCCATCGCATCCTGGCCGAGGTCATCGGCGGGGCGGTGGCGAAGGCTCTGGAGGCCAAACGATGACCCCCCGTCCGGCTCCGGGCGCCGAGCGCGTCGTGGCGGTCCTCAACTTCCTCGCCGCTCACCCCGACGAGTCGTTCTCGCTCTCGGAACTGGCGCGCCGCCTCGATCTCAACAAGGCGACGTGTCACGCCCTGCTGATGACGCTCACCGAGGCCGGCTATCTGCTGCGCCACCCCACACGGATGACCTACATGCTGGGACCGGCGCTGGTCGCCATCGGCGGCGCAGCCCAAGGTCAGTTCCAGGCCGTCGACTTCGCACGCGAGGAGATGCGGACGCTGGCCGAGGAGACCTCGCTCGAGTGCATCGCAAGCACGGTCGTCGGCGACGAGATCGTCATCCTCAGCCGCAGCGGCGCGGCCCTTCCGTTCGGCGCGTCGGTCGCCCTCGGCCAGCGCCTGCCACTGGTGCCGCCGCTGGGGAGCGTGTTCATGGCATGGGCCGCCCCCGACGACATCGATGGCTGGCTGCAGCGGCAGCACTCGTGGGCCAGCGAGGAGCAGCTCGACCGCTACCAGGCGGCGCTGACCGCCGTGCGCCGGCGCGGCTACGCGGTGAGCCTGTCCGCCGACGCTCGCCTCCAGGTGGGCCAGGCGCTCGCCTCGCTCGGCGACGAGGGCAGATCACAGCCCGTGCGCGGGATGCTGGAGCGACTGCTCGACGACCTGAGCCGCGAGGACTACTTCCTCATCGAGGTCGAGCCGGGCACCGAATACCGCGTCAACACCATGGGCGCGCCCGTCTTCGGCCCGACTGGCAGCGTCGAGCTCGGCCTGTTCCTCGTCGGCTTCCGCGGTGTTCTTCGCGGCGAGGACGTCATCGAGTACGGCGAACGCCTGGCCCAGGCCACCCGCAACGTCACCAAGGCCATCCACGGCGAAGAGCCCCAGCGGGCATAGTCGGATGAGCGTCGAGCAATTCCGCGTCGACGACAAGGTCGCCGTCGTCACCGGCGCGGCGAGTGGGATCGGGCGGGCGACGGCGGTCGTGCTCTCCGAGGCCGGGGCGCGGCTCGTGCTCGCCGACCGCGACGAGTACAACCTCGAGCAGACGCTGAAGATGGTCGACGAGGCGATCGCCGTTCCGACGGACGTCAGTAAGCAGGCCAGCGTCGGCAAGCTGATCGACGAGGCCGTGAGTCACTACGGCCGCGTCGACGTGATGGCCAACGTCGCCGGGATCATGGACGCGGGCGGGCCGATCACGTCGATCGACGAGGCGGCCCTCGACCGAATCCTGGCCGTCAACCTCAAGGGCGTGTTCTTCGGCGTGCAGGCCGCGTTGCGGGTCATGGGCGAGCAGCGCTCGGGCAGCATCATCAACGTGGCGTCGGCCGCCATCGACGCCGCCCCCGCGGGCCTGGCCGGCTACTCGATGACCAAGGCGGGCGTCGCGATCCTCACTCGGGTTGCCGCGGCCGAGGGTGGGCCGCTCGGTGTGCGCGTCAACTGCGTGGCGCCCGGGTTCATCGTCACTCCGATGACCCAGCGCGGTGCCCGCCGCGACGACGGCACCGTCGACGACGCCAAGATGCAGCCGCTGGTCGACTTCATGCGCAAGCGCTCGGTGCTCGACAAAGTCGGCGACCCCACCGACATCGCCAACGCCATCCTCTACCTCGCCTCCGACGCCAGCCAGTTCATGACCGGCCAGACGCTGCGCCCCAACGGCGGCACAGCAATGCCGGCGTAGCTGGCAACTACGACTACGGCAACCACGGGGGCGACGCTCGCTGCCTCAGATTCGGATGTGCCCCCACGCGGCGCGCCGCACGACCTCAAAACGCCTCCAATGTTGGGCGCGTGCACCTTTTGCCCAGGTTTTACGACGCCGATTTCCATGATTGGAGGCGTTTTGGTCGCCAGTACGGGTGCCCCCGCGGGGGCCA
>JAFAUA010000415.1 GCA_019243595.1 Acidimicrobiia bacterium | reverse complement strand
CGCCGCCGCCTCGACCGCCTCGTCCACGAGACGGGCGCGCCCGTGCGGCTGCTCGGACGGGTCCCCGACGCCGACCTCCCGGCCCTCTACGGATGCGGCGACGTGTTCGCCATGCTCTGCCGCAACCGCTGGGCCGGCCTCGAGCAGGAGGGATTCGGCATCGTGTTCCTGGAGGCCGCGGCATGCGGTGTGGCCCAGGTGGCGGGGGACAGCGGCGGGGCCGGCGAAGCGGTCGTCGACGGGGAGACCGGCTTCGTCGTGCGGCGACCCCAAGATGCGGCTTCCGCCGCGCAGGTGATCGGCCGCCTCCTCGACGACGCGGAGCTCCGCCGGAACCAGGGCCATGCGGCACGAGCACGCGCTGAGCACGAGTATGCCTACGAGGTCCTGGCGGCCCGGCTCGACGAGGCCCTCCTGGCCGCTGAGAAGGCGGCGGCCCGATGAGCGAGAAGGGTGCGGGAATCGTGCGCGCTTCGTGGGCGGGCACCGTCTTGTTCGGCGTCGGCGCGGTCGCCGGCATCGTCGCGCCCGGCCCGCTGCAGTGGCTCGGCTTCGCGGTGAGCCTTGCTCTGTTCGTCGTGGGCTGCGTCGTGTTCGTGTGGGCCTTCGCCCTCGCCGTGACGCGCAGCCGTACCGACGAGATCGTCGTCAGCAGCCTGTACCTCCTGGCGGGAGCCCCGGTGCCGGTGCGCGTCCAGCTCTTCGGATCGCTGGCCGTCGAGGTCGTTGTGGCCTTTGGCACGGCTGCCGCCCGCCCCTACACGATCGCGGCGACCGCGATCCTGGCGCCCGTGTACGGCCTCGGTCTGTGCGGGCTGTGGGCGGCGCGCTACGGCACGTTCCCACCCCGAAAACCGACTCCGAAGCGCAAGCCGAAGCGCAAGTAGTCTGGCGCCACCGTGCAGTGGCTTCTCTTGGTCCTCGGCCTCGAGTTTCCGGCCGTGCTCTCACTCGTCGATTGCAGCAACCGGCCGGACACCCACTTCCTCGGGGGAGTCGAGGACAAGCGCTCATGGGTACGGTGGCTGATCGTCGCCATCGTCACCGTGCCGATTCTCGTCGGGTACGGCATCGTGCTTGGCTATTACTTCACGGTCGTGAAGCGAAACAGCCCGGCGACTTAACCGTTATGGCAGAGAGAGCAACCGAACAGATCGTCATCGACGCCACACCGGCACAGCTGCTCGAGGTGCTGCTTGACTTCGAGCGCTACCCCGGGTGGGCGGCCGACATCAAGGACGTCGAGATCCGCGAGCGCGACGACGAGGGCCGCGGCACGCTCGTCGCCTACCGGGCGGCGGCGATGGGCCAGAGCGCCCGGTACACGCTGGCATACGACTACAGCGACATCCCGAACTCGATGTCGTGGAAGCTCGTGGAGGGCAGCATCATGCGCGTCCTCGACGGGAGCTACACATTCGAAGCCCAAGACGCGGGCACGCTCGTCACCTACCACTTGGAAGTGGATCTCATCGTGCCGATTCCCGGGTTCGTCAAGCGCCGCGCCGAAGGCAAGATCATGGGTACCGCCCTGCGCGAACTGAAGAAGCACGTCGAGTCGGCGTGACCCAACCTCGCGTACTGCTCTTCACGGGCAAGGGCGGGGTCGGCAAGACCACCACGGCGGCCGCGACCGCTCTTCGCTGTGCCGACGCCGGTCTGCGCACGATCGTGCTCTCGACCGACCCGGCCCACTCGCTGTCGGACGCCTTCGACGTGCCGCTGACGTCGGTGGGCTCGCCGATCACCCCGCGGTTGTGGGGCCAGCAGCTCGATGCCCAGGAGCGTCTCGAGGACGCGTGGGGGGAGATCCAGGGCTACCTCCAGGAGGTGCTCGGGTGGGCGGGTCTCGACGCCGTGGAGGCCGAGGAGCTGTCGGTGATCCCCGGCCTCGACGAGATCTTCAGCCTGAGCGACATCAAGTCGTTCGCCGAGTCGGGCACATGGGACGTGATCGTCGTCGACTGCGCGCCGACGGCCGAGACGATCCGTTTCCTCTCCCTGCCCGACGTCCTGTCCTGGTACATGGACCGCATCTTCCCGGTCGAGCGCCGGCTGGTGAAGGCCGTGCGGCCCATCCTCAGCCGCGTCACGTCGCTCCCGGTCGCCGGCGACGAGGTCTTCGACGCCATCCGACGCTTCTACGACCGCCTCGACGGGGTGCGGGAGATCCTCACCGACAGCCGGCAGACGAGCGTGCGCCTCGTCGTGAACCCCGAGCGCATGGTGATCGCCGAGGCCCGGCGGCTGTCGACCTACCTCGCGCTGTTCGGGTACGGCGTCGACGCCGTGATCGCCAACCGACTGCTGCCCGACGCGGTCACCGACCCGTGGTTCAAGGCGTGGAAGGAGGCGCACGCCGAGCACCTCTCCGCCATCGAGGAGGGGTTCTCGCCGTTGCCTGTCCTGCGCGCCGAGCTGGCGCCCGACGAGCTCGTGGGCGTCGAGCGTCTGCGCGCCTTCGGCGAGATCCTCTACGGCGACCTCGACGCCGCCGCGGTCCTGCACGAGGGCGCGCCGCTGACCGTCGAGCGGCGGGGCGACGATTTCGTGCTCTCCCTCGAGCTGCCGTTCGCCGACTCCGACGACCTGGAGCTGGGACGGGTTGAGGACGAACTGCTCGTTCGTGTCGGTCCGTACCGGCGCGGCATCGTGTTGCCGGACTCCCTCAAGCGCCGCACCGTTTCGGGGGCCAAGATGGTGGGGGACCGGTTGGAGGTCAACTTCGTATGAGCGACGATCGCAACGAGCACCTCGAGGAGAAGGCCCACGAGGTCGTCGAGCATCTGCAGGCGGCGGCGCTCGAGCTCATCGAGGCGGCGCGAGCGATGCTCGACGTCGCCGAGGACATGGTGAAGGACCCCTCAGAGGTGCTGGCCGTGGCGTCGGCCGCAGCCCATCTGGCGAACGTCGCCAGCCCCCCGCCCAAAGCCAACGGCCAGCGTCGGGTCCAGCACATCCGGGTCTCTTGAAGACCCCAGTCGCCGATCTGCTCAGCGGCGACGTCGTCCGCCGCCTTGCGTCGTTCAACGGCGCCGGGCCGGTCACGACCTGCTATCTCGACGTCGACGGTCGCCGCTACGTCCGGCCCCTCGACTACGAGGTGGAGTTCGACCGGATCGTGCGCCCGATGCGCGAGCGTGCGTCGAAGGATCTCAAGCGGATCGAAGACCACGTCAAGGGCGGCTTCGACCGCTCGCACACGCGAGGGCTGGCGATCTTCTCGAGCGTCGCCGACGATCTTTGGGAACCTCTCCATCTCCCGGTGCCGGTCGTCAGCCGCGTCGTCGTCAACCAGCATCCTCAGGTTCGCCAGCTGGAGGCCGTGATCGAGCGGGCCCAGCGCTTCGCCGTCCTGCTCGCCGACCGCCAGCGGGCTCGCCTGTTCGTATTCCAGCTCGGCCAGCTCGTCGACTGGAGCGAGCGTTTCGATCGTCTGCCCCGCCACGAGGACGACGGCGGCGAGATGGTCAAAGACAAGCGCCAAGACCACGTCGACAGCGCGACGCGACGCCACCTGCTCCGCACCGCCGACGCCGCCTTCGAGCTCTTCCAGGAGAGCGGGTTCGACCACCTGCTGGTCGGCGCTCCCAACGACATCACCGGCGCCCTCGAGCGCACGTTCCATCCATACTTGCGCGAGCGCATCGCCTCCCACCTGAACGTGCCCGTCTCGGCGCGCGAGGACGAGGTGCGCGAGGCCGCTGTCGCGGCCGAAGACGAAGTCGTGCGTCGCGAGGAGGCGGCCGACGTCGAACGCCTCCGAAGCGCGGCGGGCATGGGCGACGGCGCCGTCGTCGGGCTCGACGAGGTGCTCAGCGCACTGGTCGAACGCCGGGTCGACACCCTGCTGGTCTCCGACGGGTTCGAGGCGCCCGGTTGGCGGTGCCTGTCGTGTGCATTCCTCGCCACGCGCGGACCTACCTGCTCCGTGTGCGCCAACCGCATGGAGCGGGCTGACGACGTGGTCGAGGAGGCGATGCAGGAGGCGCTGCACCAGTCCGTCCGCCTCGAGGTGTGCCGTGACAACGCCGACCTCGACGTGCTCGGGCGCATCGGCGCCCTCCTTCGGTACTGAGGAACGCCGTTGGCCCGCACCATCGGTGTCGACGTCGGCGGCACCAAGATGCTCGCCGTCACCGTCGACGAGGCCGGCAACGTCATCGGCGAGAGCCGGGTGCCAACACCCGAGGGGGCCGACGCCCTCATCGATGCCTTCGTCGACGTCATCGACGCCCAGCGGGCTGACAGTCAGGCCGATGCAGTCGGTGTGGGGGCCGCCGGCCTCGTCGACCGCGATGGCGTGCTGCACATCGGCCCCAACCTCCCTGGCGTTCGCGAACTCGCCATCAAGTCGCTCTTGGAGGAGCGCTTGGGGCTCCCCGTACAGGTCGACAACGACGCCACCTGCGCGGCGTGGGGGGAGCGAGAGCTCGGCGCCGCGAAAGGCAGCGACGACGTCGTCGTCGTCACGCTCGGGACAGGCATCGGCGGCGGGCTCGTCCTCGACGGCCGCCTCTATCGGGGCGCCCACGGCTTTGCCGGCGAGGTCGGCCACATCAAGGTGGACCCCAACGGCATCCCCTGCCCGTGCGGGGGCCGCGGCTGCTGGGAGCGGTACGCATCGGGGAGCGCGCTGGGCCGGTACGGACGGGAGGCCGGTGAGGGCGGTCGCGCCACGCGCGTGGTCGAGCTCGCCGGTGGGGACTTCCACGACGTGCGAGGCGAGCACGTGGCTGCCGCGGCGCGCGAGGGCGATCCCGAGGCCCGGGCGCTGATGGAACGCTTCGCGTGGTGGGTTGCCCAGGGGCTCGCCAACCTGGCCGACGTGTTCGACCCCGACATGATCGTGATCGGTGGCGGGATGCTCGAATCGGCCGACCTCTTCCTCGACCGCACACGGGCCGTGTTCCCCGAGCTTGTCCTGGCCGGCCCCGACCGGCCGGCGGTCGACATCGTCCCCGCCACGCTCGGTGAACGTGCGGGTGCCATTGGGGCGGCGCTGGTGGCCCGAGAGTTACGGAACGTGAACTAATTCAAGTTCCGCCCACAGCGTGCCGATGACGTCAGCATGGCTGCCGTCCCCACGCTGATCTTCACCGGGCTCGCCCTCTGGACGGCTGTGTCATTTGTCGTCGCCGTGGTGCTGGGCCACGCCTTGCGCCGCATGGAGCCGGTCCCGGTTCGTGCGAGCGCCCGCCGGGTCGTCGATCTCCGCCGCTTCCACTGAGCGACTGACCGCACACCCGTAGCCTCGCCTCGTGTGAGGTTGGGCGTCACGCTTCCGCAGTTCCGCGAAGACCCCGAGCCGGCGATCGCGGTCGCCCGCCGAGCCGAAGCCGTCGGCCTCGATGGCGTCTTCGTGTTCGACCACCTGTGGCCGCTGCACCAGCCCGAGATGCCGGCCCTGCACTCCCTGACGTTGCTCGGGGCGCTGACCGCCGAGACCTCGCGGGTCACGTTGGGGACCTTCGTCGCCCGCGTATCCCTATTGCCCGACGCCGTGCTCGTGCACGCGCTGCACAGCCTGTTTCGCATGGTCGACGGGCAGCGCTTCATCGCCGGCCTCGGCACCGGCGACCGGTACAACCGCGACGAGAACGTCGCCTACGGCGTGGGGTTTCCGCCGGCCGAGGCGCGCGCCCGACAGCTGGTCGACTGCTGCCGGCGCCTGCGCGAACTCGGCGTGCCGACGTGGGTCGGCGGCGACTCCGACCGGGCCCGGCGGATCGCGGGCGAGGAGGCCGACGGCTGGAACGGCTGGGGCTTGTCTGCGGAGCAGTTCGCAGACGCAGCCGCCGAGCTGGTCCCTGCGACGGAAGTCACGTGGGGCGGCCAGATCCTCATCGGACGCACCGACGCCCATGTGGCGGAGAAGCTCGAACGCCACGGCCCGCGACCGAGGCTGGTGCACGGCACCGTCGACGATCTCCGTCGCCACTTCTCTGCACTCAAAGATGCGGGTGCGTCGTGGGCGGTGTGCTCGCCGCTCGATGTCGGCGTTGCCGAGGAGGCCGTCGACCTGATCGCCGAGGCACGGGTGTGAGCGAACCCCGCCGGTAACCTTGACGGATGGAGTTCCGACGCATCACGGGCTTGCCGCCCTATGTCCTCGCCGAGATCGACGCCCTGAAGATGGCGGCGCGGCGAGCAGGCGAGGACGTGATCGACCTTGCGTTCGGGAACCCCGACATCCCGTCGCCCGACGCGGCGGTTGAGAAGCTGGCCGAGGCGGTGCACAACCCGCGCAACCATCGCTACTCGTCGAGCAAGGGCATCCCCAAGCTGCGCGCCGCGGTGGCGTCGCTGTACGACCGCAAGTTCAACGTCGAGCTCGATCCCGACACCGAGATCGTGACGACGATTGGCGCCAAGGAGGGCCTGTCCCACCTCATGTGGGTGCTGCTCGGTCCCGGCGACACCGCGCTCGTTCCGACGCCGTCGTACCCGATCCACATCTACGCGCCCCTGTTCGCGGGCGCAGACGTGCGCCAGGTGCCGCTCGGCATCGGCCACAACTTCTTCGACAACCTGATGGAGGCGTGGGAGAACGCCTGGCCGCGGCCGCGCGTGATCGTGCTGTCGTTCCCGCACAACCCGACGACCGCGTGCGTCGATCTCGAGTGGATGACGAAGATCGTCGACTTCGCGCGTGAGCACGACGTCGTGCTCGTGCACGACTTCGCCTACTCCGACACGTCATTCGACGGCTACGTGCCGCCGTCGATCCTGCAGGTGCCGGGCGCCAAGGAAGTGGCCGTCGAGCTTTACACGATGACCAAGTCGTTCTCGATGGCCGGCTGGCGCGTCGGGTTCATGGTCGGCCGCGCCGACATCGTGCAGGCCCTCACCAAGCTGAAGTCCTATCTGGACTACGGCACCTTCCAACCGATCCAGATCGCGGCGATCGTCGCCCTCAACGAGGCGTCCGACTATCCCAAAGAGGTCAACGAGATCTACTGGAACCGGCGCGATGCGCTGTGCGACGGTTTGGCGCGCATCGGCTGGGAGATCGAGAAGCCCAAAGGCACGATGTTCGTGTGGGCGCCGATCCCCGAGCCCTACAAGGAGATGGGGTCACTCGAGTTCTCGGCCTTCCTTGTCAAGGAGGCCAAGGTGGCCGCGTCACCGGGCGTCGGGTTTGGCCAAGGCGGCGAAGGCCACGTGCGCTTCGCCCTCATCGAGAACGAGCTGCGCATCGGTCAGGCCGTGCGCAACCTGCGGAAGGCGCTGACGAAGCTCTAAAGCGTCAGTGCGCGCCGATGTAGGCGAGCACGGCCACGACGACCAGTGCCTCGACCAACAGCGTTCTCGCTCGCACCATCCCCGATCCCCCCTGTGACACTCTCGCCGCGCTAAAGGGTACGCACACGCGCGGCCCCTGTCAGGGGATTTGTGGTCACTGGGCGCCGAGCAGGCCCTCCAGGCAGAAGGCGACGGCGACCTCGGCCACGTCTTCGACGGACTGGCTGCGCTCGTGGACGAACTCGCGTGCCAGATGGCCGGTGACGCCGAGCACGGCGTGGCTGAGCACGAACGGGTCGAGGTCGCGGATCCGGCCCTCGACGATGCCCTCCTTGACGTGGCGGGCGGTGTCGGCGACGGCCACGTCCTGACCCCGGCGAAGGACCGGGGCGAAGCGCTCCTCGGTCGACGCGAACTGCAGCAGCTTGACGACGGCCCGATTCCCGTCGAACCACGCCATCGACGCCCGGATGCCGAGCTCGATGCGCCGCACGGGATCGGGCTCGTCGGCGATCGCAGCCTCCTGGCGCCGGCGCAGCTGCCGCTGGGCGTCGCGGAGGATCTCGAGGAAGAGCTCCTCCTTGGAGGCGAAGTACCAGTAGAAGACGCCCTTGCCCACGCCCAGGCCCTGCACGATCTCGGCCACCGACGTGGGGTGGTACCCGTTCTCGGCGAAGCGGGTGGTGGCGTACGCCATCAGCTGTTCACGGCGTTCTCGCCCCCGCTGGGTGAGCCTCCGATTCATCGCGATCAACCGTAGGAAGAACTTGACCGAGCGGTCAAGAACGGTGGGTTGACCTCATGAGTAGCGTTGCGGGGGTGACGTACTGGATCGTCAAAGGGATCCTGACGCCGGTCCTGCGCCTGTTGTTCAAGGTGAGGACCGAAGGCAAGGAGGGCGTCCCCGCGCAGGGGCCTGCCATCCTGGCCAGCAACCACCTGTCGTTCTCCGACTCGATCTTCCTGCCGCTCGTGCTGCGGCGGCGCATCACGTTCGTGGCCAAGGCCGAGTACTTCGACGACCCCAAGACCGCCTGGTTCTTCCGAGCCGTCGGTCAGATCCCCATTCGACGCGGCGGCGGGTCGGCGTCCCAACGGGCCCTCGACTCGGCCATGGAGGTCCTCGAGGGTGGCGGTCTGTTCGGGATCTACCCGGAGGGTACGCGCTCGCCCGACGGCAAGCTCTACAAGGGCCACACGGGCGTCGCCCGCCTCGCGCTGCAGAGCGGTGCCCCGGTCATCGCCGTGGCGATGGTCGGCACCCGCGAAGCGCAGCCCATCGGCCAGGTGAAGCCCAACTTCTTCTCGCCGATCGGCATCAAGTTCTCCAAGCCCCTGTACTTCGACAAGTACAAGGACCGGGCCGACGACCCGCGCGTCCTGCGTCAGATCACCGACGAGATCATGTTCGAGCTGCGGGCCCTCTCCGGTCAGGAGTACGTCGACAAGTACGCCAAGCGCGGCGAAGTCGTCGAAGAAGTCGGCGAGGCGAAGGTCGGCACGCTGCCGCTCGAGACACCCGTCGGCGCGTCCGCGTAGCCGACCAATACTGGTCCGCGCCTACGTGTCCCCTCTACGGTCGCGCTTGTGAAGCTGCGCACGAGCGCCGCCTTGGTCGGGGGAGCGGTGGCTGGTGCGCTGTACGTGCGCCGGCGGCGGATCGATGGGCGAGCCGACACGCCGGTCCCTCGGCGCCGGCGCGCCA
>JAFAUA010000402.1 GCA_019243595.1 Acidimicrobiia bacterium | reverse complement strand
CGTGGCTGACGCCGTGACCCTCCTCGACCTCGACCTGATGGTCGTCGGCGGGGGACTCGCCGACCGGCTGGGCCCGACGTTCGTCGGCCGCATCGAGCAGGCGGCGCGCGAGCAGATCTTCGCTCACGGGTCTCCGGCCCGCGTCGTTCCGGCCGCCCTCGCCGACCAGTCAGGGGCGCTCGGGGCGGCGCTCATGGCCGCCGATTCCGCCTGACCCGCGCCGGGCACGAGCGCGCTGGCGCGCACGTAGGATGAGGTCATGGCCACCCACCTCGATGCGGACGCCGTCGAGGCGGAGGACGCGGCGAGTCGACTGCGTGCGATCAGCGCGCGCGAGGACCGGCGCTACCTCAACCGGGAGTTGTCCTGGCTGGACTTCAACGCCCGCGTGCTGGCCTTGGCCGAGGACGAGAGCCTGCCGCTCCTCGAGCGCGCCAAGTTCCTTGCCATCTTCGCCGAGAACCTCGATGAGTTCTTTCAGGTCCGCGTTGCTGGCCTGAAGGACCAGATGGCCGCCGGCCTCCGGATCACGCGCGGCGAGGCGGACAGCCCCGCTGAGCAGCTGCAAGCCATCCGGTCTCAGGCTGAGGGGCTCGTCGACCGCCAGGTGCAGGTGTTCATGAAATCGCTGGCCCCGGCGTTGAGTGAGCACGGGATCGTTTTCTCCGCATGGGACGAGCTCGACGACGACGACCGCACGTATCTCGTCGACGTGTTCGAGAAGAACATCTATCCGGTGCTCACGCCGCTTGCCGTCGACCCGGGCCACCCGTTCCCTTACATCTCCAACCTCTCGCTGAACCTGGCGGTCATCGTGCGCGACCCTCGGACCGGCGAGCGCCGGTTCGCGCGCCTGAAGGTTCCCCCGCTCCTCCCGCGCTTTGTCGTCATGCCCGACGGCGAGCGCTTCGTGCCCCTCGAGCAGGTGATCGCCGAACACCTCGACCTCCTTTTCCCCGGTATGGACGTCGAGTCGGTGTCAGCGTTCCGCGTCACGCGCAACGCAGACCTCAGCCTCGAGGAGGACGAGGCCGACGACCTGCTGGTCGCGGTCGAAATGGAGCTGCGTCGGCGCAGGTTCGGCCGGGCCGTGCGACTCGAGGTCGACGTGGCCATCACTCAGGAAGTCACCGAGCTTCTGCTGCGCGAGCTCGACCTTGGCCCTGACGACCTGTACAAGGTCGAGGGACCGCTCGACCTGGCCGGCCTGTGGGCCGTGTACGACCTGCCGCGGCCCGAGCTCAAGGACGAGCCGTGGGTTCCCGTGACCCAGCCCCGCCTCAGCGTCACTGACGAGGACGGTGGCCCGACGATCTTCTCGGTCATCCGGGACGGCGAGGTGCTCGTCCACCACCCGTACGACAGCTTCGCCACATCGGTCGAGGATCTCATCGAGACGGCCGCGAACGATCCGCAGGTGCTCGCCATCAAGCAGACGCTTTACCGCACGTCGGGCGACAGTCCGATCGTGCGGGCCCTCATTCACGCCTGTGAGCAGGGCAAGCAGGTGGTGGCGCTGGTCGAGCTGAAAGCGCGCTTCGACGAGCAGGCAAATATCGCGTGGGCCAAGGCCCTGGAGCAGGCGGGCGCGCACGTCGTCTACGGGCTCGTCGGTCTCAAGACCCACTGCAAGACAGCGTTGGTCGTGCGCGAGGAGAACGGCGTCGTGCGCCGCTACTGCCACGTGGGCACTGGCAACTACAACTCCAAGACGGCTCGCCTCTACGAGGACGTCGGCCTGCTCTCCTGCGATCCCGCCCTCGGTGAGGACCTCACCGAGCTGTTCAACTACCTCACCGGCTATAGCCGCAAGGTCGACTACCGGAAGCTGCTCGTCGCCCCCCTCACGCTGCGCCAGGAGATCCTGCAGCGGATCGGCGAGCAGACGTCGGCCGACGGTCGCATCGTGATGAAGATGAACAGCCTCGTCGATCAGGAGATCATCGACGCCCTCTACGCGGCGTCGCAGGCGGGCGCCGAGATTGACCTCATCGTCCGCGGCATCTGCTGCCTCCGGCCCCAGGTGCCCGGCCTGTCGGACAACATCACCGTGCGGTCAATTGTCGGGCGCTACCTCGAGCATTCCCGCATCTACGGGTTCGGGAAGCGCCGGAACCGCAAGTACTACATCGGCTCGGCGGACCTGATGCCGCGCAACCTCGACCGGCGCGTCGAGACGCTCGCACCGGTCACTGATGAGGAGTTGATCGACCGCCTCCAGGGCATCCTCGACATCAACCGCGAGGATGACACGCTGGCGTGGGAGCTCGGCCCCGACGGCGTCTGGGCCAAGGTGCAGACGGTCGAGGGTGTCAACACCCACCGCCGTCTGCAGGAGCTCGCCCTCGAGCGCACCCGGCGCCGGCGCGACACGTCGCTCGAAACGTGAAGAGCCACACAGAGCGCGAGGTCAAACTCGCGGCGCCGGACGGATTCCGGTTCCCGCGGCTCGACTCGTCAGTCAACGGACTGACGATCGTCCCTCTGTCTCGGCGCACCCTGACCGCCACCTACTACGACACTCCTGATTTGCGCCTGGCGCGCTGGGGGCTCACGGTCCGCTTCCGCACGGGCGACAACACGGGCTGGACGGTCAAGCTCCCCGAGGGTGAAGGCGGTCCGGCGCTCGTCCGGCGGGAGCTGTCCTTCGACGGGGGACCCGCGTCGCTGCCGCCCGAGCTCCTCGATCTCTTGCGCGCCTACCTACGTCGCGATCAGCTGGGTGAGGTCGCCAAACTGCGCACCGTCCGCTCAGGTGTGCAGTTGCAGGGCGCCGAGGGCTTGACCGAGGTGGAAGTCGTCGACGACCGGGTCGTCGTCTACGACGGCCGCACGATCACGGGCCGCTTCCGCCAGCTCGAGGTCGAGGCGACCGACGAACGCGGTGCCGACATGATGTCGGTCGTCGCTGAGCGCCTCGTCGCTGCCGGCGCGCAGCTCGACGAGGTCGGCCCCAAGCTCGTGCACGCGTTGGGGCCGAGAGCGGCCGGGTCGCCCGAGGTGCCGCCCGTCGGATTGCATCCCGGGTCACAGGCGGGCGACGCGGTGCGCGCCGCGCTCGCCGCTGGTGTGACGCGGCTGCTCCGGCACGACCCCGGTGTGCGCGTCGGCGACGATCCCGAGGACGTGCATCAGGCACGGGTGGCCACGCGACGGTTGCGTTCGGACCTGCGGACGTTCCGCTCGCTGGTCGATCAGGAACAAGGCGCACCGCTGCGGGATGAGCTCAAGTGGGTTGCCGACCTGTTGGGGGCGGCGCGCGACGCCGACGTCCTGCTGGAGCGGCTGCGACGCGACGCCGACAAGCTGCCCCAGCGCGATGCCGGTGCCGTCGCCGGGCTGCTGCGCCGCCTGGCCGCCGAACGCGACCGGGCGCGGGTCCGGATACGCGAGGGTTTCAAGTCCGATCGCTACGTCGATCTGATGGAGAGGTTGGTCGCGTTCGCCCAGGTGCCACCGTTGGTCGGCGACTGGGCGTTGCCGGCAAGTGACGTGCTGCCCGGCCTGGTGGCGCCGACGTGGAAGCACCTGCAGCGAGCCGTGGAACAGCTCGATGATCCGCCGCGCCCCGAGGAGCTGCACGAGGTCCGTATCAGGGCGAAACGGTGCCGGTATGCGTCCGAGGCCGTGGCGCCCGCCGTCGGCAAGGACGCGTCGCGGTTCGCGTCGGCCGTCGCCTCCGTGCAAAGCGTCCTCGGCGACCACCACGACGCCTACGTCGCTGATGCGTGGCTCCGCGAAGCGAGCACGGTCGTCGACGCGGCTCAGGTCCTGGCCGCTGGCGAACTGATCTCGCTGCAGATGCTCGAGGCGGCTCGGCTGGAGGGGGAGTGGCGCAAGACCTGGGCGAAGGCCTCGAAGAAGAGCCTGCGAAGGTGGTTGGGCTGAGCTCTTGAAAGATGCAGTCCTTGCCGCGGGCGGCGTGCTTTGGCGGCGGAAGAAGAGCGGCAAGATCGAGGTGCTCCTCGTGCACCGGCCCAAGTACGACGACTGGACCCTGCCCAAGGGGAAGCTCGACGAGGGCGAGACCGCCCAGGAGGCGGCCGTCCGTGAGGTCGAGGAGGAGACCGGATTCCTCGTCAAGCTCGTCGAGGAGCTGCCGTCCACCGACTACCACGACCGCTACGGCCGCCCGAAGCACGTCCGCTACTGGGTGATGGACATCACCGATGGCGAGTTTCGGCCCAATCGCGAGGTCGACGAGGTGCGGTGGCTCTCGGTCGGGGAGGCGAAGGCGCTGCTTTCCTACAGCCGGGATCGGGACGTCCTGGAAGCCTTCGCCGCGCGAAGCTAGGGGTCTCATGGCCGTCCTTCTGGTGCGCCACGCCCGAGCTGGGAGCCGCAAATACTGGAAGGGCAACGACATCGAGCGCCCGCTCTCGAAGAAGGGGCTCCACCAGGCCGAGGGCCTTGTCGACATGCTGGCCCGCTACCCGATCAAGCGCATCGTCTCCAGCCCCTACGTGCGGTGCGTGCAGACCGTCGAGCCCGCGGCCGAGAAGCTCAAGATGAAGGTGGAGGTACTGCCGGAGCTGGCGGAGGGGGCTGGACCGGACGAGATCCTGCCGCTGCTGCGGCGAGCAGCCGGCAGCACGATCGTGTGGTGCACCCACGGCGACATCGTGCCGATCGTCCTCGACGCCATCGCCGAAGACGGTGTCAAGCTGAAGAAGGCCGACAGGCGTTATGCAAAGGGCTCGTTCTGGGAGCTCGAGCAGGACAAGAAGGGCCGGGTCACCAAGGCGACCTACTTCCCGGCGCCCGAGGCCGACTAGCGCTCCTCCGTTCCCGTGCGTGTTGCCATCCTCGACGACTACTTCGACACGCTCCGCACGCTCGACGCCTTTGCCAAGCTCGACGGCCATTCGGTCACCGTCTGGACCGATCACGTGCAGGACGTCGACGGCCTGGCTTCTCGGTTGGCCGATGCCGAAGCACTGGTGCTCATCCGCGAGCGCACGCAGATCCAGGCGCCGTTGCTGGAGCGGCTGCCGAACCTGCGGCTGATCAGTCAGCGCAGCGTGTATCCGCACATCGACATCGATGCATGCACCCGGCTCGGCATCATCGTGTCGTCGGACATGCACGCCGGCACACCGTCGTTCGCGGCGGCGGAGCTCACGTGGGGATTGGTGCTGGCGGCCATGCGCATGATCCCGCAGCAGGTGGCGTCGATGAAGGCGGGCCAGTGGCAGACGGCGATGGGCCGGACGCTGTTGTTCAAGAAGCTCGGGATCTACGGCTATGGCCGCATCGGCAAGGTCATCGCCGGCTATGGGAAGGCGTTCGGGATGGAGGTCGTGGCGTGGGGGAGTGAGGGATCGTTGGCCCGGGCGCGCGAGGAGGGCGTGGCGACTGCTGCTTCGAGGGAGGCCTTCTTCTCCGAATGCGACATCGTCTCGCTGCACCTTCGGCTGGTCGATGCCACCCGCGGCCTCGTTACCTCAGAGGATCTGGCTCGCATGAAGCCGTCGGCGCTGCTGGTGAATACGAGCCGTGCCGGTCTGATCGAGCCCGGCGCGCTGGTCGCCGCGTTGCAGGCCGGGAGGCCCGGATATGCGGCGGTCGACGTCTACGAAGAGGAGCCGATGCTCGACGTCGACAATCCGCTGCTCCAG
>JAFAUA010000302.1 GCA_019243595.1 Acidimicrobiia bacterium | reverse complement strand
CAGCTCGATGATCGGGATCATCGGCAGAGCGATGGTGTTGGCCCGGGCGCGCGGGTCGGCGGCCTCGTCGTCGCCGCCCAGCAGGTTGCCGCCGCCGCCCTCGGCCCGGTCGAGACGGCGCTTGAACTGCTCGCGCGCCATGACGTCCAACCCGAACGTCTTGTACAGCTTTCGCAGCACGTCGTACGGCGGCGTGTCGCCGAACTCGAACTCCTCACGGCGAGGTGCGATCTCGCTCTCGACGAACTGACGGACGGCGTCCCGGATCATCCGTTGCTCTTCGGTCCACTCGTACATAAGCGGAACGCTAACCCTCCCTCGCCACTCGACAAATCCCTAGAAACCGGCCAAACTGTCCGGTGCGGGCGGGTAAAGAAGACAGCCGACCCGGCAGTCTGGGGAGACAGAAATGGCAGTGCTGGGGGACCTTCCCGCCGAGGAACGCGCGGGAAAGCGCTGGGCCCACGGAGGCCTTGCCGCGGGCGTCGATGAGATGCGCCAGAGCGAACGCCGCCTGCGCACGCTCGTCGAGAACGCCCACGACCTGTTGGTGATCACCGACGTCGAGGGCAAGCCCGTGTACATCAGCCCGTCCGTCCGGGGGATCGTCGGGCCCAATCCCGAGAACGTCCTCGGAACGCTGAATGCCCAGTTCCACCACCCCGACGACGTCGAACGCCGCGCCGCGGCCTTCGAGAAGGTCCTGCGGGAGGGCGGGCACACCGAGGTGGAGTTCCGCGTCCGCGCCACCGACGGGACGTGGCATTGGCTCGAGGTCACGATGACGAACCTGCTGCACGACCCCGACGTCGAAGGCATGGTGCTCGCCGGGCGCGACGTGACAGAGCGCAGGGTCGCGGAAGAGGCCCTACGCGTCAACGAGGAGCGGTGGCGCGCCCTGCTCGTGAACTCGAGTGACGTGATCACCGTGCTGGGTGCGGACGGCCGGCTCATGTACAACTCCCCCAGCGTCGAGGGCTATCTCGGATTCACAGCCGATGAGTTGCTGGCGCGGGACATCTTCGAGCTCGTCCACCCGGACGATCTCGAACGGGCGGCTGCGATCCTGGCCGATCTCGTCGAGTCCGAGGGTCCGAGCGCACCGATCGAGATGCGCGTTCGCCACGCCGACGGCCGCTACGTGTGGGTCGAGGCGATCGCCACGAACAAGCTGGACGACCCGGCCGTCGGCGGCATCGTCGTCAACGCCCGGGACATCACCGAGCGCAAGGCCGTCGAAGAGGCTCTCCTCCACCAGGCGCGCACCGACTTGCTCACCGGCCTCGCCAACCGGTTCATGCTGCTCGAGCAGTTGGGCGCGGCGCTGACCCGCAGCGAACGCACCGGTCGCCTCACCGCCGTCCTCTTTCTCGACCTCGACCACTTCAAGCTCGTCAACGACAGCCTGGGCCACGCCGCCGGTGACGCGCTTCTCATCGCCGTCGCCGAGCGCCTGCGCCACTTCCTTCCCGCCGGAACAGCGGCGCGGCTCGGCGGCGACGAATTCGTGCTGTGCTGCGAGGGCCTCGAGACCTACAACGACGCGGCTGAGCTCGCCGACCGGGTCGCCGACCTGCTGGCCGAGCCCATCGGACTCGAGGGCGACGAGATATCGGTGACCGCCAGCGTGGGCATCACGTGCGCGTGCGACCGCCGGCGCACCCCCGAGGAGTTGCTGCGCGACGCCGACGTCGCCATGTACCGGGCCAAGGAACGCGGCCGGGCTCGGTTCGAGTTCTTCCTGTCGACCATGCGCACCGCGGCCAAGCTGCGTCTCGAGCAGCAGCTCGACATCCGTCGGGCGCTGAACACAGGTCAGTTCCGCATGACCTACCAGCCGGTGATCAGACTGTCCGACGGGCGGCTCGTCGGTGCCGAAGCGCTCGTGCGGTGGGCCCACCCTCGCCGCGGCCTCGTCCTCCCCGGCACCTTTATCCCCGCCGCCGAGGAGACCGGCCTCATCGAGCCACTGGGCACGTGGGTGCTGGCTCAGAGCATCGCCGAGGCGGCCGCGTGGAATCGTCGGTCGTCGGCGCCGGTCAGGGTGTCGGTGA
>JAFAUA010000263.1 GCA_019243595.1 Acidimicrobiia bacterium | reverse complement strand
CATCAGATGGGACCCGAGGTCGAAGCCCGCATCGTCGAACTGCGTCGAGCGCATCCGGGCTGGGGCCCGCGCAGCATCGCCAGTCAACTGCGCCGTGACGGCGTCGAGCCGTTGCCGGGACGCTCGTCGATCTATCGGGCCCTCATTCGTCACCAGCTCCTCGAACCCAAGCGCCGCCGTCGGCGCCGCAGCGACTACAAGCGCTGGGAGCGCGCACGGGCCATGGAGCTGTGGCAGATGGACGTCACCAGCGGCGTGCGCCTCGCCGACGGGACCCAGCCCTCGGTCGTCACCGGCGTCGACGACTACAGCCGCTTCTGCGTGTCGGCCAACGCGGTGGCCCGGGCCACGGCCAAGCCCGTGTGCGACGCCCTGGCCGGAGCCATGCGCCGCCACGGCGTGCCCGAGGGGATCCTCACCGACGACGGCAAGGTCTTCACGGGGCGCTTCGGCCCGGGGCGGGGCGAGGTGCTGCTCGACCGGATCCGTCGGGACAACGGCATCCGCCACCTGCTCTCCGCCCCGCACTCGCCGATCACGACCGGCAAGGTCGAGCGCTTCACAAGACGATGAAGCGGCGGCTCACCGCCACAAGGGGGCAGGCCAGGTCTCGAGGCCGAGGTCTCGGTAGTAGTTGCGCATCACCGTGGCCCTTGCGCGGTCAAAGCATCCGACCGTCGGTGTCGACGAGGGCTCGTTCCGTCTCGCCCAGGTGGTGCTCGACCACGAAGCTGCGCTGACCGACCTTCCAGAGGGCTACACCTCTTCCGAGGTGGGGAAGCAGCTCCGACTCGGTGCGGGAAAGACCGAGGAGGGTCGTCGCCGCTTGCACCTCGCCTGGCGGCTGGGCATACACGATCCGGGTCTCGGCGTCGGAGAGCAGCCCCTGCGCCATGCGCACGGCCGCCGAGCCCTCGGCGCCGACCGCCGTGAGGTCCGACAATCGATGGATGACGGCGATGTTGGAGACGCCGTAGGCGCGCGACAGCTTGAACGAGCTCTGCAGCCAGCGCGCGATCCCGAGGTTGGAGAGGATCGCCCAGGCTTCGTCGACGACGATGATGCGCTTGCCCGCCCCCGGTCGCGCCACCGCGGCCTGCAGCCACGCCGCGGCGCACGTCATCAGCAGACCCAGGGCGTCGGAATGGAAGAGCTCGGACAGGTCGAGGACGACGGCCGGCCCGTCCCAGTCGACGTCGACTGACGTCGGCCCGTCGAACATGCCCCGCAGGTCTCCGTCACAAAGCCGTCGCAGCTCGAGGGCAAGGTCTCGACAACCGGCAGCAAGCGCGCCCGGGGTCGTCCGGAGCCGATCCGCGGAGCGGGGATCGGGCTCCAACAACGCATCCACGACCTGCGGCAGCGTCGGCGCCGACGCCCCGTCGCGGCCTACCGCTCCGAGGGCGACGTCTGTGCCGGCCCGCTCTTCGGGCCGGAGGTCCCGACCGAGCGCTGCCGCGGCCAACGACTGCAGAAGCGACGACTGGCGGCGCAGCACCTCCTCGACACCGACATCGTCGCTCCCCGGACCCGGATCGAGCGGGTTCAGGTAGACCCCGCGCCCCGGCGCGAGGCGGATCGGCTGCACCCCGAGTGCGGCAGCGAACGCGCCGTACTCGCCCTTGGGGTCCATGATCGCTGCCCGGCGGCCGAAGACCTGCTGGCGCCAGAGGTAGCTCTTGACGAACGACGACTTGCCCCGTCCCACCTGGCCCGCCACGACGACGTTGGGATTCGTCAGGAGTTGGCGCGCGTAGAGATCCCACGGGTCGAAGCTGAAGCTTCCGGCGAGGACCTGGCGGCCGATGTAGACGCCGCGGCCGCCGAGCCCGTCCTCGGTCATGAACGGGTACGCGGCCTGGAGGTGGGCCGTCGAGCAGCGGTGAACCGGCATCCCCACGCCGGCGTCCCGGGAGAAGAGGATCACGGCGGCGAGCACTGTCACGCCCAAGACGAGCACGAGCAGCGCCAGGACGATCACGACAGCCCGCGTCCGAGCGGCAGCGTCGCGTAGAACGCGACGTCCTGTTGGCCGCACAGCCGTCGCAGGTCGAGGCGACACCGCTGCGCGGCGTGGAGCACCTCGGCCGCTGACACCTCGAGCGTCTCCCGGTCCGGCGCGGAGACCGTCACGTACCCCGAGAACCGGTATTCAGCGTGACCGTCGGCGAGCTCTGCTTCGCGACGCACGATCGCGTCGTGCTCGCGCTTGCGCCGCGCGGTGGCGAGAAACCCTGCCTTCTGGCGCAGCTCCTCGTCGGCCAGGAACTGCGTGCGCGCCATCTCGACGGCCTTCGTCGCCTTGGCGGGCGGCACCGGCGCCATGACCAGCGACACCGTTCGGAGGGCCGGTGCCTCGAGCAGCAGCGGGGCCAGGAAATCGGGACCAACCTCGAGTCGGGGCCATTCCGCCACCCAGAACGTCGCATGCCACGTCTCGTCGATGCGGTAACAGTCCCAGTAGGTGTCCGTCGCCAGCGGATACATGGACGCCGCGCTGGCGCCCGCCAAGTCCGGGTCCGCGGCAGAGCGCCGTGCCAGCCCGGCCGCCTCGGGCGGGTTCAAGCTCACGCGGAGCAGGCCCGCCAGTTGCCGGGGTGAGAGCACGCCGGCGACGTTGAGATCCGCGGCGAGGAGCCGCTTCTGGAGGCGCGCCAGCTCGCGCACGAGTGCCGTGAATCCGTCGGCGTCGGATGGCCCACGCCGCCGACCGGGCCGGTCGGTGAGTGTCAGCGCCACGAACGTGTCGTGGCGCTGCGCGAGCGGCGCGGCGTCCTCCAGCAGCTCGAGGTAGGAGCGGACGACGGCATGGCCATGGTCGATGGCGACGTGATCGCGCAGGTACTCGCCCAACGCGTCGCCGTCCTCGGGCACGGTGCGCTCGAGCCACTGCAGACGGCACGGCGTCCTGTCGTCTCGGGCCCAGCCGGATAGGACGTCAGCCCATGCGCCCAGACGTCGCTCTTGGGCGTGGCTGTCGAGGAGCGCAAAGGCGCTGCCCTGCACCGCCATGACCGCTGTCAACGTGCCCGCGCGCGTGTCCTCGACGACGCCCAGCTCCCGTCCTCCCACCTCAACGGGAACGAGCTGCGTGGATGCGAGCGGCGGCGGGCGATCCCAGGTTCTGTTGCGGTGGCTGACAGCTCCGGCTGTGGGCGCCGCCGACATCCAGCGGCGTCTGCCCCGTAGCCCGATCCACCGGCACAGCGATGGGGCCCACTCGTCAAGCGCCCGCCCGCCGATGCGTGCGACCGCCACCCCCATGGCGCCGCCGATCGCGACGACTGCGGTCCCGAGCCCGACGACCGAGGGCGCGAGTCGCAGGACCACGATCCCTGTGACGCCCCCCGCCGCGATGAGGCCAACCTGGCCGGCCCGGAGCCCACCGAGCACGCTCCGACGTTGCAGCGGCCCGAAGACATAGCCCCGCGAGCGCGTCGCCTCAGCGGTCACCGTCGGTCCCCGGCTTGCGGCCCGGACCGGCGGAGGCCATGGCGGCGCCAGCAGACCCGGCCTCGTGGGCGCGGGTGGACGGGCGCGCCTCTGCGCCCCGGCCGATCGCCTCGACGCTGTCGAGGCCAGTGCGTGTGGCCGTTCGACCGGCGCCATGCGCGGCGGCCGCGGCCAGCCCGACCCCGCTCACCGCTCCAGCCGGCGATGCGGGTCCCGCAGCGCCACCTCCGGCCGCCATCGACGAGCCTCGGCTGCCCGCCCGCAACAGATCCGACACGGAGGAGGCGCCCCTCGCGGTGTTCGTCGCCGTCTGAAGCGGCCGCGAGCGCAGCCCTTCGATGGCGGCGACGGCGCCGACTTCTGCGACCGGGATCACCTTCAGCAGCACGTAGGGAGCGAAGGTGGCGAGGAGCAGCAGCGCCGCGCCCAGGATCACCTTGGAGAAGTCCTCACCGCCGTCTGCCAGACCGGCAGCCGCCAGCCCGATGACCGCAGTGATGACGAGCTTGGCCAGGACGAACGCGGCGATGCCTTCGGCGAGGCGTTTGAGCCATGTCCCCGACGCCGGCCACGCCAATCCCGCGAATCCCAGGGGTAGGAAGAGAGTGGCTGCGAGCACGGCCGCCTGTCGGAGCACGAGCTCGACCCACAACACGAGGGCGATGAGCGTTACGACGAGTGCCAACACGAAGACGAGGGCGCCGCCCGGGCCGCCCGTGGCCGTCAAGGTCGCGAAGGCGTCGGCCACGCCCTTGCCGAAATGTGCGCCGTCCGAGCCGACCGCTTGGCCGACCCAGCCCGATAACTGATCCGTCACCGACACGAGGAGTGACACGCCCTGCCCGGCGGCGACCATCCCGACGCCGGCGATTGGCAGCTTGACGAAGACGAGCCTGCCGAGCGCTGCAAGATCCTGGCGGAGGAGCGCCTGGATGACACCGAGAAGGACAAAGGGCAACAGCAGCGCGCCGCCGACGGCGACCATGCGGCCATAGCTCGGCTGGAACCACGGCCCCTCGACGTCGGGCCGCGTCGAATGGTCCACGGCAGCCCCGACGCGCCCCACGACATCTTTGGCGGCGTCGACCATCCAGGTGGTCAACGCATCGAAGATCCCCTTGGCGGCGTCGGAGGCCAGGCCGCCGGCGACCGATCCGGCTGCATCGCCGGCCGCGCCCACCGGACCTGTGGCGGCCTGGCAGGCGGTGCCGATGACTGGCACGTCTGGGCACGGCACGGCCGCGGCGGGCGCCGCGTCGGCGCTCGAAACGAAGCACCACGCCTGGAACAGGATCAATAGCGATAGGGCGATCGCCAGGACCAACGACGCTCCTCCGCCGATCCGCCGCCACCGACTATGCGGGGACATGGCGGTACCTCCCGAAGCCGTCGACGGCGCGCAACGTGTCGGCCGGCGTTGAGGGAGCGGCGCCGGGCGACGCCGGCGTGGGACCGGCGGTTGCGTCGAGCGCCGCGAGTCGCCAGTCACCGCCCGTCCACTCCAGCCGCAGCCGCGTCGTGCTCCACGACTCGAGGGGCGCCTGGATCGCGCCCAGGACGACGACCGACGAAGCCCAGACGCGCACCATTGCTTCGCCTGGCGAGTAGGCGTCGAGGTGGTAGGCGACTGGCACGGCGCGCAGCAGCTCGCCGTTTCCCTCTTCGGACCGCGCTTGGTCGATGGCGGCGAGCGGCGCGTTCAGCAGTGACGTGATGGCGTTGGCACCGTCGGGCGTCGCCATCCGGCGCATGGCGCGCTGGCGTTCGCCGGGGGAGAGGTCGACGAGGCGCTCGGCGACGTCGACCAGGAAGCCCGTCGCCGCCGCCTCTGCACCCTTGGGCGAGTGGGCGTAGCCGACGGACACGCCGTCGGCTACGCCCGAAGGGCCGGCATCGTTCGTCGCCGCCCGGGGAAGTGGGGACGGTCGGGGCCCCGTCCCACACGCGGCCGTCACGATGCTGACGAAGGCGCCAGCCGCGAGGAGCAGCCGGCGGGTTTTGCGGTCGGCCATGTCAGTGGACCTGGCCGCCGAGGTTGACCATGAAGTTGACGAGGGCGGCCGA
>JAFAUA010000217.1 GCA_019243595.1 Acidimicrobiia bacterium | reverse complement strand
CGCACCGACACGCTGGTGCAGACGCTGCCCTCGCTCGACGCGGATCACCCGCTGCCCGAGGCGCCGTGGTTCGAGCCGGGTGCCCGGTGGTCGGCCCGCCGTGCCTTCCTGCACATCATCGCCGAGACCTCCCAGCACGCGGGCCACGCCGACATGCTGCGCGAGGCCCTCGACGGCCAGAAGACGATGGGGTAGCTCAGTCCTCTTTCTTGATCGACCCTTGGATGTACGAGGTGACCGCTTGCCGGTACTCCCCCTCGGTGAACGACCACTGCTGATGGTCGGCGTCGCCCCACCCCGCGACCATCGCGGGTGACGTGCGGCCGATCGCCGACATCATCGCCCTCGTCATCGCCAGCGGGCCGGGTGCCACCGCGAGGAGCTGTTCGACACACGCCGAAACCGCGTCGTCGAGCTCGTCGGCCGGCGCGACCCGTTGGGCATAGCCCGAGCGGTTGAGCTCCTCGGCGGCGACCGGACGGCACGTCATGATCCAGTCACGCGCCAGCGGGAGGCCGATCTCGCGCACGAGCAACGGGATGCCGGCCCACGTGAGCGGCACGCCGATTGCCAGCTCGGGAATCCGCACCACGGTGTCATCGGCGGCGATGCGGATGTCACACGCCGCGGCAAGCAGGGCAGCACCGCCCACGACGTGGCCGTGCAGGCGAGCGACGCTGACTTGGGGGATCCGGTCAAGCTGCTCGAGCAGCCGCTGCCAGGTTCCGGTGCGATGCCGGCGGGTGGTCCAGTCGCCTTCGACGGGCGGATAGGACGTCGAGCGCAGGTCGGCCCCCGCCGAAAACGCCCGCCCGGCACCGGCCAAGACAACAACGCGCACCTCGGGCCGTTCCTCCAGGTCGCCGAGCGCCTCGGCCAGTGATCGTCGTACCGCCTCGTTCAGAGCGTTGAGCTTGGACGGTCGGTTGAGCGTCAGCCGTGCGACCGGTCCTTCGGTAGAGGTGTCGAGCACCGCTTCGTCTTCAGGCACCGGGGGATCGTGCCATCAACGGCGGGCCGGTAGCCATCGACGCCTACTTTGGGGCGCATGCCGAACGATCACTCGCCTCTGGCCGGTCGACGGGTGCTGATCACGGGCGCCGCCCGTGGCATCGGCGCCGCCTTGGCCAGGCGACTCCACGAACGCGGCGCGCGGGTCGCGCTCGCCGGTCTCGAGCCGGACCTGCTCGCCGGCGTCGCCGACTCGATCGACGGACCGTGGTGGCAGTGCAACGTGGCCAACCGCGACCAGGTCGACACCGTCGTCGACGCCGCCGCGTCGGCACTCGGCGGACTCGACGTGGTGGTCGCCAACGCCGGCATCGCCGCCCAGCTGCCGCTCGTCGGCGGTGACCCGACAATCTTCGAGAACATCGTGAACGTCAACCTGCTCGGCAGCTACTACACGCTGCGCGCCGCCGGGCGACACGTCTGCCATCCGAACGGTTACGCCCTTGCCGTTTCCTCGATGGGCGCCGCTGTGCACTTGCCCCTCATGGGCGCCTACAGCGCTTCGAAGGCGGGCGTCGAGGCTCTGGGCGACACCCTCCGCCAGGAGCTCCGACCGACCGGTGCCCGCGTGGGCGTGGCCTACTTCGCCGAGCTCGATACCGACATGACGAGCCGTGGCTTCGACACGTCCGCGGCGCGCGCCCTGCTCGGCAATCGCAACATCACGCGGGTGACGCCGCTGTCGGTTGGCATCCGGGCATTGGAGCGGGGCATTACCCGGCGCAGCCGCATCATCGTGGCGCCGGCCTGGACGCGTCCGGCGCTGTCGGGACGGATGTTCGTCCAGCTCGTCGCCGACGTCGCCGTCCGGTCCCGTATGGCGGAGGCCATCAAGGCCGCGCAGGAGGAACGCGTCGAGCTCACGACGGTGCAGCCGGGCCGGGCCGAGTGACGCCTCGTATCGCGCCCGGCGATCTGCGAGACGTCGGTGTCGTCAACTGGGTCGTGTCCGCGGTGTCCGGCAGGGTCGCCGGCACCGGCCCGCCGAACCTGTTCCTCACCCTCGGTCGCAACCGAGGGCTCTTCCGCGGTTGGCTGCACTTCGCCGGCCGCCTGATGCCCGGCGGGAAGCTCCCCCGACAGGACACTGAGCTGGTGATCCTGCGGGTGGCGCACCTGCGCAACTGTGCGTACGAGTTCGAGCACCACCGCCATCTGGCCCGCCGTGCGGGCCTGTCCGATGCCGACGTCGAGCGAGTCGTCACCGCGCCGGACGCGGCCGAGTGGTCAACCCGTCAGCGCGCCCTCGTGGCCGCCTGCGACGAGCTCGATCGTGACCACGACGTCTCCGACACCACGTGGGATGCGCTTCGCCAGCATCTGGACGACCGCAGGCTCATCGAGTTCCTATTCCTCGTGGGCCACTACCAGATGCTGGCCACCGCCATCGCGACGCTCAGGGTCGAACCCGACCGTCGCGGATAACGACGAACGGTGTCAGGCGACGGTGGCGGTGACGTCGTCGACGTACATCCACGTCACCTTGGCGTTGGCGTCCTGGTGGACGTTGAACCAGAGCACGATGGTCTGGCCCCGCCAGCTGTTCAGGCTCCTGGTGAGGCTCTTCCACGCCTTGGCGTTCGACTTCGTCTTGAGGACCTGGCTCAGCACGGTTCCCGTTGTCGACCGGATCTGCATCTGCTGGTAGTCGGCGGACGAGCTCTCGTTGGACGCCGCCCAGTACCAGAACACGAGGTTGACGTTCCTCGTCGTCTTCGGGACGGTGATCGTCTGCGACACCCAGCTGTCACCCGCTTGGGTGTTCGGCGACGTCGGCGTTCCGAGGAGGGCCGAATAGGAACCGGCGTGGGCCGTCGCGTTGGTCACCGTCGGCACCGGACCTGTGCCACCGGCCGTCCACGGGTCGAACGAACCGGTCTCGAACCCGGGGTTGCCGACGAGCTGGGTCCCCGACGGCACCGTGGTGCTCGTCGTCGATGTGCTCGTGGTCGAAGTCGTGCTCGGGGTGGTGGACGTACTGGTGCTCGAGGAGGTGCTCGTGCTCGACGTCGGGCCGCCAAAGGCTCCCGTCGCGTTCGGAGTCCCGAGGCCGGTTGGGCCGTCATAGCCAGGGCCGGCGGTGCAGAGGTAGGTCGGCGTGCACGAGCCGTTGCGTCCGGACACGACGTCGTTCAGCGAGTCGCTGTGCTTGTACGGGTAGGCCGGTCCGACCCCGGTGTTGCCGCCCAAGGCGTAGACGGACGCGATCAGCGGTGACGCCAAGCTCGTACCGCCGATCTGGAACCAGTTGGCGGTCCCGGTCCGTCCGTAGCTGTCGTAGACGGCCAGGCCGGTGTTGGGGTTGGCGTCCGCGGACACGTCGGCGACGGTCCGCATCGAGCAGCCACCGTCGGACTGCCATGCCGGCTTGGTCACGTACTGGGAACAGCCGCTTCCAGCGCCGCTCCACGCCGTCTCGGAGAAGCCGCGGGCGGACGTGTCACTGCTGAGCGTCGTCCCGCCAACGGCCGTCACACTCGCTGAGCTCGCCGGGTACTGCACGCCGTACCCGCTGTCGCCGGTGCTGGCCGTGACGGCGATTCCGGGGTGCGTGTAGTGGCTGTCGTAGCTCGTCTCGCCGTTGAACTCGTTGCCGCCATAGCTGTTGCTGATGGCGTTTGCTCCCATGGCGGCTGCCGTGTCCTCGGCTGCCGACAGGTCGTCGAGGCTCGTCGACGAGCTCTCCACGAGAAGGATGTTGCACCTCGGACACGTGGCGGAGACGGCGTCGAGGTCGAGGGAGATCTCCTCGATCCAGCCCGCGTCGGCCGCGGGGAGCGGCGATACCGCCCCGTTCTGATTGACCTTCTGGAAGCACCGGTTCGCGGTGGTGCACGGCGTGAGGCCGTAATGCTGTCGATAGGCCGCCAGGTCGGCCTCTGCGACCGGGTCGTCGAAGGCATCGACGACAGCGACGGTCTGGCCGGTCCCGGCGTCGGCGGAGGGCAGGGCGTACGCCGCCTGGAGATCGGCGGGTTCGAACGCACTCGCCGGAGGCGTCGGGCTGGCGAGGGGCGTCACGTTGTCGTCGGCCGTCACCACGTCGGCGTCGCACTGGACGACCTTCGGCCTCGGACTGTTCGTGCAGACCTTGCGGTGGGGGCGGTTGACCTGCGGCTTCGGCGGCCTGGACGGCACGCCCGGTTGGGGCGCGGCGGCGCTCTGCACCGAGAAGGCCAGCACCGCGCAGAGCGGCACGGCCAAGGCGGTCAAAAGGCGCGAGCGGTGAATCGACTTGTTCATCGGACAGCTAATACATCGGCACGGCCTTTAGCCTGCCTTACCCGCGATGCGTACCCCCCTGCGTGCGGGAACATGCGCCGAGCGTGCGACCCCTACGGGTACGGGCTCCAGCGGATCGACGCGGCGACGGCCGCCAAGGCCAGCAGGGCGCCGATCACCGCGAACGTCGCCGTGATCTCGTGCTTCTGCTTCTGGACGGTGACATCGCGGGGAAGCCCCGAGAACACCTTCTGCAGTTGACCGGCGTCCTGCGCGGCGTAGGACTTGCCGCCAGTCCGGTCGGCGATCGCCTGCAGCGTCGGCAGGTCGGCGCGCAGCGGTGACCGTCCACCGCGGAAGCCCAAGCCGCCGCCGTTGACGCCCCCGGGACCGAAGCTGCCGCCGAAGGCGCTGTCGTCGCCGCCGAGCTGGGCCGCCGTGCACGCCAGCGGAGCCGGGTCAGTGGTACCGAACCCGATCGTGTACACCCGAACCCGGCGGTCGATGGCGTAGGGCACGGCGTCGAGCGGGGCGATGCCGCGTGTGTTGGCGCCGTCGGTGAGCAGCACCACGATGTCTGACACGTAGCCGTGCTGGCCCGGCGGCGTCGGCGCCGTGGTCGGCGTCGTGTCCCCGGGCTGGTCACTGAACGGGGTGAACGTGTCGCCGGGTCCAACGTTGAAGTCGCTCGGCGGTGTCGGGATGTCGCCTACCGGCTTCACGTCGGGATTCACCGTCGACAGCGCGTCGAGGGACTTCAGGATGGCAGCGCCGATGGCCGTGCCGTTGGCGACCGACAGGTTGTCGATGGCCTGGTTCAGGGCCGAGCGATCTCGCGTCGGCGCCACGGCGAGCTGCGCGGTGCCCGCAAAGATGATGAGGCCCATACGCGTTCCGGCCACCTGCTTGTTGACGAACTCCTTGGCCGCCTTCTGCTCGACGGCGATGCGGTTCGGGTCGACGTCGGTCGCGCACATCGAGCGCGAGACGTCGAGCGCCAGCATGATCGACGTCCGTGCGGTCGGTACGTCCTGGCTGACCTGGGGACGGGCCGACGCGATCGCCAGCACGGCGAGACACGCGATGAGCAGGGCGGCCGGAACGTGGCGCCGCCAGCGCGAGCGAGACGGGATCACCGTCCGCAGCAGGGCGACGCTCGAGTATTTGACCGCCTGCTTGCGCCGGCGACGAAGGCTCCAGACGTACACGCCGGCGACGACGGGCGCCAGCAATAGCAGCGGCAGTAGGAACGCCCAGGCGAAGTGCACTCAGACCACCCGCCCGAACCACCGCACCGACGTCAGCGCGCCGAGGAAGAGGAGCGCAACGGCGATGGCGGCGAACACCGCCGTGACCTCGGTGCGCTGGGAGACGAATTTGAAGCGCAGGTGGATCGTCTTGCTGATCGCGGCCAGGCCGGCGGCGTCGCCGGCGGTGTGGAACGACCCGTCGGTCGTCGTGGCGATCTGCTTCAGCGCCTCGGTGTTGAGAGCGGTGGCGATGGTGAAGCCCTGGTACTGGAATGTCGTCCCCGCCTCGGTACCGACGCCCAGGGTGTGCACCTTCACGCCCGCCGTCGACGCCACCTGGGCGACCGAGACAGGATCGATGCCGTTGGTGTTCTCCCCGTCGGAGAGGGCAACGACGACGGCGCCGCCGTAGTAGCCGACGTCGACCTTGGCCTCGTCGCTCTGGAGGGCCGCGGGGTCGATCGTCAACTGCTTGCCGGCGATCGTGTCGAGCGATGTGAGCAGCCCCTGGCCGAGCGACGTCCCACCTCCGATCGAGACGTGGTCGATGGCGGCGAGGACGTCGGCGTGGTTGTTCGTCGGGTTCTGGACGACGACGGCCCCGTCGCCGAAGGCGACG
>JAFAUA010000096.1 GCA_019243595.1 Acidimicrobiia bacterium | reverse complement strand
AGATAGGTCATCCCGTCGCTGAAGCCGAAGAGGATCTTGATGCCGGCCATCAGCGGCAGCGGCTCCTCGGGATGGCAATCGGGCAGCGGGCGGAAGATGCCCTTGGGCTGACCGGTGGTGCCCGAGGAGTACAGCATCGCCGCACCGAGGCGCTCGTCGTCAACGGGTTCGGCCGGGTGCTTCGCAGTCACCTCTTCGTACGGCTCCCACGGCTCGCCAGGCGCGTCGGTGTCGACCATCAGCCAGCCCTCGACGTTCGGGCACAGCGCCGGCAGTTCCTTGGCCGTCTCGGCCAGCGCCGCCGAGCTGACGACGACCCGGGCCTCGCAGTCGTTGACGATGTACGCCGCTTCCTTCGGTGCCAGATACGAGTTGATGCACGTGTAGTAGAGACCAGTCCGCTCGGCGCCACCCTCGCATTCGAGGAGCCGGGGATTGTTCTCCATGAAAAAGGCCACGTGGTCGAGGCGCTGCAGGCCCTGTTCACGGAAGACGTGCGCCATCCGGTTGGCGGCCGCCTCGTACTCGCCGAACGTCAGCGTCTTTCCCGAGTTCGCCATGATGATCGCCGGCTTGTCGGGAACGGTCTCTGCGAACTCTCGAGCGAACACGCCCGAAACCTACGCCAGGCTCAGGAGGCCCCGCTGACGGCCAGCGCGCGTGCCAAGCTCCGGGGCGTGTCCGACCGTGATCCGGGGTGGGGCTTCTCCTGGCGGGTCCTCCTCATGCTCGTGCCTGGGGCGGGGCCTTTCTTCCGGCGGCGTGCTCAGCGAGGCGGTGGGGACCCGCTCGTCACGCTGCGACAGGTCTTCACGAGCTTCTGCGTCGCGATTGCGGGCTTTGGGATCGTGATTGCTGTCCTCTATCCGTCGTACAAGCACCAGGAGCGGGGTCCACTTGGGCTGGCCGCCGGCTTGCTGATCGCCGGGTTCACGGCGGGGCTCGTTGGTCCGGGCATCGAGCGCCCGCTCGACTGCACAGACGACAGGCGTCTCGCGGGCAGTTACCGCACGCGCTTCTTCCTCCGGATCGCGTTCTCGGAGGTCGCCGCCCTGTTCGGCTTCGTGGCCTTCTTCGTGACCTACTACTGGTGGGCGTACCCGATCGGCGCGGCCGTCGCCGCCCTCGGCTTCCGTCGGGCGGCGCCGACCGCCGCCAACCTCCGCCACGACCAGGAGATCCTGAGCCGCAGTGGCTGTGCGCGGTCGCTCGTGAGCGCGCTCCGGCATGTCAACCCGCCGGACGGGCGGTCCTGACCGCGGCACCTCTCGTCCCTGTTGCAGGTGAGGTCGATGTTCAAGAACCTCTCCAAGTCTGAGATTCCGGGGCGCAAACCGCGACGAACGGAGCGATCTCACGGACTTGGAGAGGTTGTGGAGTTGTGGGGATGTGAGGAGTGCGGACCGGGCGAGGATCAGGTGCGCGGGTCAGGTGCTGTCGACGATCTCGTCAACGAGGCCCCATGCGCGGGCGGTGTCGGCGTCGATCGTCGACCCCGACAGCGCGAGCCATGCGGTGTTGTGGCGGCCGGCGCGAGCCGTCACGCTGACGGTGCCGCCGGCGCCCGGGATGAGGCCGAGGGTCACCTCGGGGAGGCCGATCGCCGCGTCTTCGGTGGCCACGACGTGGCGGGCGAAGGCGGCCAGCTCGATGCCCGCGCCGAGGCAGGCGCCGTGGAGGCGGGCTTCGAGGCGCTCGGCGACACTCGCAACAGCGAGGGGCGCGCTGCGTTGAAGGCGGAGGACGTGGGCCGTCGCCGGATCCGGGCGGGAGCCGAACTCGTCGAGGTCGCCGCCGCTACAGAACGATTTCCCCTCGCCCGAGAGAACGACGGTCTTGATCGACAGATCGGCACGGGCGACGGCTAGCGCCTCAACGAGCTCGTCGCGCATGGCGGCCGAGAAGGCGTTGTGCACGCCCGGCCGGCTCAACGTGACCAGCAGGCGGTCACCCTCCCGTTCGCACCGCACCGCCGGGCCTTCCTGCGGGTGTGACCCGGACGGACGCTCGGCTCGCCACCGCGCGAACTCGGGGCCGGCTTGTAGCAGCGAGTACACCGCCGACTCGGCGACGAGGCCGTCGGCAACCGAACGCCGTTCCGCCGAGCGCAGCAGCACGGCGAGAGCCACGCTGGCGATCGGCCAACGCTCCACCGTTCGGGCGATGTCCTCGAGCGATCCGTCGTCGACGACGATGTCGACGAGCTGGGACCGGTGGTCGCCCGCAACGACGACCGGAATGGACGCGAGAGTGCCGATGTCGCGGGCATCCGCGACGATGTCGTCAGTGTCGACAAGGACAAGAGGACCCCGATCGGCCAGCTCCTCGTGGGCAAACGGCGACCGCAGCAGCTCGACGAAGCGCGGGCCCGGCAGGCGTTCGATGGGGATGGCGTCACTGTAGGCGTGGGCGGGTCCGAGCGTGAGGTGGCCGCGTGGGCGGCGAGCGGCTGCATGGCGCTGACCGGTAGGGAGGACGGCCCGCCGCTCGGGCCGCCGGCAGGCCTGGTCGCCGGTGTCCGCTCGATCTGCGATTCGATCGCCCGGGCAAGCGGTGTCGAGCTCGACGGCTTGGCGATGCTCGCCGAGCGGGCCGCCATCGCGGGGCTCGCCAGGCACGGCGACCGCAGCTGCGGCGAAGCCACCCGCCTCCTGCGCGCCGCCGACGGATGGATCGCCGTGACACTGGCGCGCGACGACGACATTGCCTCGGTTCCGGCATGGCTCGAGACCGAACAGATCCGCG
>JAFAUA010000572.1 GCA_019243595.1 Acidimicrobiia bacterium | reverse complement strand
CGTGTAGAAGATGGCGCCGCCGCACATGCTCTCGGCGAACATGCCCTTGGGCACGGTGCCGTTGGCGAGCGGGTAGTCCCAGGTCTTGCCGACCTCCATGATCCCGAGGTTCTCGGCGTGGCCGGGGTTCGCGTCGTCACGCGGCCCCTTGGGCATCACGCTCACCTTGATGAGCTTGGGATGGCTCTGGTCGGTGATGTCCCACTCCCGGACCGTGCGCCGGAACAAGTTGAAGTTCTCGACCTTGACCGGGTCCTCGATGATGCGCGCCGGCTCCGCGTAGTCCGACGTCACCAGCCGGTGCAGGTCGGCGCGCGCCTGGATGCCGTGGGGGTTGGCGCAGCTCCCAAGGTCGGGACACGTCGGGAGACCGTTGCTGTCGATCGGCGGCAGGCCCTCGGGCGCGGCGGCCGAGAACTGGCCGAGAATCTTGCCGTCGGGGCTGATGTGCACGACCTCGCCGGGCGTCATGCCGTAGGCGTACAGCGGCCCGCCCATGAGGGTGCCGTAGGCGGAGCCGTCGGGGAGCGCCTCAAAGGCGTCCCAGATCGAGCCGCCCGGCGTCGACCAAGGCTCGTCGATGCGCTTCAGCTGCACCTGCGGGAGCTTGCTCATGTCGTAGGTGAAGAGACGGGACGTGAACAGCCCGCCGGCCCACACCGACTGGCCCGGGAACCAGATGTATTGCATGTGGTGCGGCTCGTTCTCGAGGCCGTCGGCGCCGGGGACCAGTGCGACGTTGACGACCTTGCCGTAGGTGTCACAGCCCCGTTCAGCGTCGATCGTGACCATCATGTCCTGGCCGGGCAGCAGCTCCTGGGGGAGGACCTCCTTGATGCCCTCGGGGTTGACGGCCCCGCCCTGGGCATAGGTGATGAGGTCCTTGCCGGTGAGGTCGCCCGCGTTCATCTTCCCGGCCCACACGATCATGTACTCGTGCCCGTTGCCCGACGGAGGGCACGCCGCGCTCTGGGCGGCGGCTACCTCAGCGGTTGTGGCGCTGCCCGCGGTCGACGCGGCTGCCGACGCCAGCGCCGCGGAGGCGTCCGCCTTTCGCTTGGACGGCGCGTCGGTCAGCGTGTAGTTGATGATCGTTTTGGCGCCGGACGCGTCGCGGATGGTCTGCGTCGACCGCCGGTAGTGCGACGAGGCGTTGCTGCGGAACAGCAATGCGGTCGTCAGGCTCCCCGATGCAAAGAGGAACAGGGCGGCTGTGGACGCCAGAAGGGCCCGGGGCAGCTTCTTCAAGACTGATCTCCACCTCAACAGGTCAGCAGCTGAACCCCAGCCCCGACACCGTTCCATACGGGTCAACTACTCCCAATAGGCCGTTTGAACCATTTGTCCGTTCAACACCGGTCGTTGCCTGTGTGGCAACGCCAGTTACGGCCCCCGCTGGGGTGCGATCTCGACGCCGCCGCCCGTTGCCTTGGCCCGGTACATGGCGGCGTCGGCGTCGCGGATGAGAAGGTCGGGGTCGCTGGCAGTGCCGCCCAGGGCCACGCCCACGCTCGCCGTCAACTGCACGTGGTCGCCGTCGACGTCGACGGGCATGTCGGCGGCCGCCGCGATCCGCTGCGCCAGCTGCAGGGCGTCACCGTCGCTGACCTCCTCGCAGACGGCGACGAACTCGTCGCCGCCGTACCGGGCGACGGTGTCGCTGGGACGCACGGCGGCCGCAAGCCGTTCCGCGATCGTGCGTAGGACGGCATCGCCGCCCTTGTGGCCGAGACGGTCGTTGACCGCCTTGAAGCCGTCGAGATCGACAAAGAGCACGCCGACGTCGGCGTGATGGCGCGCCGCTCGCGAGAGGGCGAGGGCGAGACGGTCGGCCAGCAGCAGGCGGTTGGGCAGCCCTGTCAGGTGGTCGTGCAGGGCCTGATGCGACAGCGCGTGCTCGAGCTCCTTCTGCTTGGTGATGTCCTGGCACGTGCCGATCAGCCGCTGCCCCCCGTCACTGCTGCGTGCGATCCGGCCGTGGCTGCGCAGCCAGCGGACCTCTCCGTTGGGGCGCACGATGCGGTAGTCGGCGGCGAACGGCTGCTCGGTCTCGACCGTGCGCTCCACGTTGTCCTGCGCCAACAAGCGGTCGTCTGGGTGCACGCGGTCGAGATAGGCCTCGTAGGTCGCCGCGAACTCGCGCGGCTTGAGCCCGAACAGGCGGTACAGCTCGTCGGACCACGTCACCCGATCGGTGCCGACGTCCCACTCCCAGCTCCCGAGATGGGCGACGGCTTGGGCTTCGAGGAGCCGGTCGGCGAGGCGGTAGCGCTCGGTGACGTCGAGGGCGACGCCTTCCATGGCCACGGGCCGCCCCGTCTCGTCGCGGACGATGACGTGGTGCGCCTCCAGGCGCGCCCATTCGCCGTTGTGCCGCCGCCATCGCAAACAAAACGGCTCGGCCGCTCCCTCGGGCTCGGCGATCGCCGTCTGGAGCGCGTCGAGGTCGTCGGGGTGAACGACTCCGAAGACCCAGTCGGGGTGGGCGACACACTCCTCGGGTGGGTAGCCGCCGATCACCTCCACCGACGCGCTGATGCGCTCGAGACCCGGTTCGGGGTAGAGCCGGAAGCGGTAAGTGAGGATGTCGGGCGCCGACTCGATCAAGAGCCGGAAGCGGTCCTCTGCCGCACGCAGACCGGTCTCGTCCATGTCCTCCCCTGCCAACGCCCCCAGCTGAAGCAGGGAAGTGTCGCACAGGGGGTGGATCGTCGGCACTTCGTCAGCACCCCCAACGGGATTCGAACCCGTGCCGCCACCTTGAAAGGGTGGTGTCCTAGGCCGCTAGACGATGGGGGCCGGTGCCGTCAGACGCTACTGCGGGTGTTGTTCAACTGAGCTGGCGCTCCCGCTCT
>JAFAUA010000557.1 GCA_019243595.1 Acidimicrobiia bacterium | reverse complement strand
GAGTCGGTACGAGGCGCTGCCCGAGTTCGACGACCCCGTCGACGAGTTCCGCGCCGGCGCCCGGTTGTTCGTGGGCTTCACCGTCGAGGACCCGGCCCGGGCGCAGCTGATGTTCATGCGCAGCATCCCCGGGTTCGAGCCGTCGCTGGCGAGTTACGAGGTCGCGGTGCGGATCGTCGACCTCAGCCGCAAGCGCTTCAAGAAGCTGGGCGTCACTCGTGCCGAGCACTTCGACCTCTGGACCGGGCTGGTCTCGGGTCTGTCGTTCCAGCAAATCGCCAACGAGCCCGACAGCGAGCGCTGGGTGCGGCTCGTCGACGACGCCGTGGACATGTTCCTCGATCACGTCAACAAGAAAAAGGGGAGGGGCAAGTGAACGACACTGCGGTGCGGGTCGACGACATCGCACCGATCAGCCATCGCGAGGGCATGGCGCTGGCCGAGACCGAGTACCAGCGGTTCGCCGACGTGCTCGGCCAGCTACAGGCCGACGACTGGGCGAAGCAGACGGTGAACACCGACTGGAACGTGAAGCAGCTCGTCGCCCACGTGCTCGGTTTCGCCGAGGGCAACGCCTCGTTCCTGGTGTTCGTCAAGGCCCAACGCAAGGGCGCCAAACGGGCCAAGCAGAAGGGCTACGACCACTTGGTGCACGGCATGAACGAGGTGCAGGTCGAGGAGCGCGAGCACCTCTCGACTTCGCAGCTGGTCGAGCGGTGGAAGACGATGTGGCCCAAGGCTCTCAAGGGCCGACGCCGGTTCCCACCGTTCATGCGACCGATACCGCTGGACTTCGGGCCCGTGATCGGCAAGAAGCCAATGGGTTCGTACCTGATGGACGTCGTCTACACGCGCGACACGTGGATGCACCGCATCGACATCTGCCGGGCGGTCGGGCTCGAGCCGATGCTCACGCCCGAACACGACGGCCGCCTCATTGCCGACATGGTCGCCGAGTGGACACGCCTCTACGACCTGAACGTCAGCCTGCAGCTCGAGGGACCGGCCGGCGGCACGTTCGTCAGCGGGGACGGCCGTGAGCAACTCACGATCGACGCCGTCGAATGGATCTGGATCTTGTCGGGCCGCGGCACCGGCACTGGCCTTCTCGAAAAGGAGCTCCCTCTCTGATGGAAACCAACGTCACCGAGATCGCCGACGGCATCTACCGTCTGTCCACGTTCACCGACCAGATCCCCGGCGGGTTCGTGTTCAACCAGTACTTGGTCGACGCCGAGCAGCCGCTCCTGTGGCACCTCGGCCATCGCGGCTTGTTCCCACTGGTGTGCGAAGCGGTCGCAGCGGTCTTGCCCGTCGAGCGCCTTCGGTGGCTGAGCTTCGCCCATGTGGAGGCCGACGAGTCCGGCGCCATGAACCAGTGGCTGGCCGCCGCCACGGAGGCCAACGTCGTGCACGGGATGACCGGGGTGATGGTCTCGCTGAACGACCTGGCTGACCGTGCGCCGCGGGCGGCGGCCGACGGCGAGGTCATCGATCTCGGTGGCAAGCGCGTTCGCTGGATCGATACGCCGCACGTGCCGCACGGCTGGGAGTCGGGGCTGATGTACGAGGAGACGACCGGCACGCTGCTGTGCGGCGACCTCTTCACCCGCACGGGCGACGCGGGAGCGATCAGTGACGCCGATCCCGTCGGGCCCGCCGCCGCGGCCGAGGACATGTTCAAGGGCACGTCGCTGACGGGGGCTACGGCGCCGACCATCCGCAGGCTCGCCGAGCTCCGCCCCGAGCGGCTGGCGCTCATGCACGGTCCGGTCTTCACGGGCGACACCGTCGCCGCCCTGAATGCGCTGGCCGACGACTACGACGTCCGCCTGCAGAAGCAGCTGGCGGGTTAGCCGCTATTCGAGGACGCCGTCGGCGGCGAGCGTCTGACGCTCGGCCGCCGACAGTCCGAGGATGTCGGCGAGGACCTCGTCGGTGTGCTGGCCGAGGACGGGGCTGGGGCGCTGGTACCCGGCGGGGGAGTCCGACAGGCGGAAGCCGTTGTGCTCGTAGGCGCCCGGCCCCATCTTCGGGTGGGTGAGCTCGATGAAGTGGTCCCGGGCCGCGAGCTGGGGATCGTTGTAGACGTCGCCGAAGTCGGCGACCGGCACCGCTTCGATGCCCAGTCCCTGCAGTTCCTCGGCGACGGCGGCCGCGTCCCTGGTCGAGGTCCACGCCGCGACGGCCGCCTCAACCTCGTCGACGCGCTCGAGGCGGGCGCCGGCGGTGGCCAGCTTCGGGTCGGCGAGGCCGATGACCTGTGCGAGGCGGGTCCATTCGTCGTCGTCCCACACCGCGATGGCGACCCAGCGATCGGCGCCGATGCACGGGAAGGCGCCGTGGGGCGCGGCGGCGGACGAGCGGTTGCCGTTCCTGCCGTGCACCGACTCGTCGAGGAGCCACGGCGACAGGCTCCATGCCGCCGCCTCGACTTGGGAGAGGTCGACGTAAACGCCTCGGCCGGTGCGCCGGTGATACAGCAGGGCGGCGGAAAGGGCAGCGGCGCTGAAGCGCGGCGCCAGTGAGTCGGTGATCGTGCCGTACGGGCCGACCGGCTCGCGGTCGGGCCAGCCGGTGAGGAAGTTGAAGCCGCTGAGCGCCGCGCCCTGGCCTCCGAAGCCGGGGTAGTTGCGGTGCGGCCCGGTCTGGCCGAGCAGGCAGGCGCTGAGCATCACCAGGTCGGGCTTCTCCTGGGAGAGGGCGTCGTAGTCGAGACCGAAGCTCTTCATGGCCTTGGGCGCGAAGTTCTCGGTGACGGCGTCGGCCCACTCGTTCACCAGCCGCTTGGCCAGCGCCACGCCGCGCGGGTCCTTGAGGTTGAGGGTGATGCCGAGCTTGCCGGCGTTGAGGGCGTCGAACATCGCCGAGGCGTCGAGCCCCTCGGTCGAGTACGTGCGCAGGAAGTCCGGCCTGCTCCGCGACTCGAGCTTGATCACCGTCGCCCCGTGCTCGGCGAAGTACCGGGTGGCGATCGGCCCCGCTGCCCCCGCCCCGAACTCCAGGATGTTGGTCCCCGCCCACGCCCCCCTTCCCGCTCGTTCTGGTGACGATTCACGGCCGTTTTGGCCGTCATTCGTCGCCAGAACGGGATTGGAGTGCGGCTGGCGGGGGGCGACCTTCTCGATGACGCCGTCGTGGTCGCGGACCTGGACGAAGGAGACCGGGAACTCGGGGAAGTCGCCGAAGGGTCCGAAGAAGCCGCGGCTCTGGAGCTGGAGGTTGGCCAGGATCTCCTTCGACGAGTTGATCGGGGCCAGCATGAGGTTGGTCTCGCAGGCGATGGCGTACAGGTCGGCCATCCTGCGGGTCGAGAAGTACTCGGCGATCGGCTCTTCGATCGTCCGCAGTTCCTCGTCGCTGAGCTTGTTGTGGTTGTAGATCGTCCAGTCCCGCTCGGTGAGCGCCGGGGCGTCGATGCCGGCCTCGCTCACCAGCCGGGTGATCGTCTGCAGGGTGGGGATGCGGGCCTTGCCGCCGCGGAGCCCGAAGGACACGAAGCCGTCGGCGCACGGCCAGATCTCCCGGGTGCGGCCGATGTTGGCGCCGGCGCGGCGGCCGCGGTCGGGCACGCGCGCGAAGCGCCCGGCGGCGCCCATGTTGGCGACGAGCACGGTTTCCTGCAGCGAGAGGTCAACGTGCTGCGGCCGGCCACTGGCCAGGGCCGTCATGGCTGCGAGCGCGGTCTCCGCGGCGCCGTGGGAGTAGGACGCAGGCTCCACCGGTCGCACGGGGGCCCGGTCGGGATCGCCGGTGGCGTACATGTTCCCGCTCGACGCCATCACGCCGAGGTCGGTCGCCTTCCACCCCGCCCTGGGCCCGGTCAGCCCGAACGGGGTGACGTCGACCCAGACGGCCTGCGGGGCCAGCGCCCGGTCAACCGAATCGGCGCCGCGGGCGAACGGTGTGGCGATGACGACGTCGGCCGACGCCAGCAGCTCCTCGAGCCGCCCGGGGTCGACGATCTCCTTGCCGGCATCCCAGACCACGTCTCGGAGGGAAGGGTCCGGAGATCCGGGGCGGACGACGGTGGCGCCCAGGTCGCCGAGTATGCGGGCGGCGGTCCGGCCCGGCTCCTGGGCCAGGTCGAGGACCAACAGGCCGCTGAGCAGGGCGTTTTCGGACACGGACGCCGACCGTACCCGAACGACAGGATTCGGCGCGTGGGGTATCGAATACCTACGGTGGTGCGCGCCATGAAACGGGTCACCGGGAGTGAGACAATCGCGGGTCGCTATCGCAGCCGGGAGGACACTGCTCTGCGCAAACACGCACTGTTCCTGCTCCTGGCGATCCTCGCCCTCGTGCTCCAGGCGTGTGGGACCCGGCTACCGAACAGCGCCTTCGTCAACGCCAACCGCAACGGCGGCGGCGGCACCGGCGTGGCGGCGGGGGACCAGGGCGGCACCGACCAGTCGTCCACGTCGGGCAGCACGGGGGACCAGGGCAGTGGCGGCGGCGGTGCCAACGGCAGCGGCCCAGGCGGTGCGAACGGCGGCGGCGCGGCCGGCGCGAACGGCGGCGGAGGCGCCGGCAGCAACGCGGCGGCCGGAGGTGGCAGCGGCGGGCCCAACACGGCCAGCGATGTCGGGGTCACGCCGACGTCCATCAAGATCGGCAACATCACCTCGATCCAGGGCCCGTTCGGCCCCGACGCCTTCAGTCCCACGCTGTACGGGCTGCAGGCCTACGCCAGCTCGATCAACGCCCGGGGCGGCATCAACGGGCGCAAGCTCAGCGTCGACTTCTGCGACGACAAGGGCTCCGGCGACGGCAACTACGCGTGCGCCCAGAAGCTCGTCGAGCAGGACAAGATTTTCTCCTACCTGGGCAACAACTCCCAGGCCAGCGGCCGGTCGGCCAACTACAACTACACCAAGGGCGTCCCCGACGTCGCGCCGCCGCTGAACAACGGGTACCAGAAGTACCCGACGATGTTCGACTT
>JAFAUA010000530.1 GCA_019243595.1 Acidimicrobiia bacterium | reverse complement strand
AACAGGCAGGGCGCCGGACTGGCGGCGAGCTCGAGCTCCGGCGTGTACGCCCCCCTGCGCGCCCGAGATCAGCTCATCGGCGTCGTCGCCCTCGAGCACACCGTCGAGGGGCGCCTCGGGGCACGCGAGGCTCGCCTCATCGAAGGGCTCCTGGAGCCCGCCGCCCTCGGCATCGACAACGCCCGCTGGTTCGCCCGGCTGCGCAACGTCGGCGCCGCCGAGGAGCGCACCCGCATCGCCCGTGAGCTGCACGACCGCATCGGACAGTCACTCGCCTACGTCGCCTTCGAGCTCGACCGCATCGTCAAGCGAGCCGACGGCCAGCCCGTCCACAACGACCTCGAGCAGTTGCGCGCCGACGTCCGCTCGGTCGTGGGCGAGGTGCGAGAGACGCTCTATGACATGCGGACCGACGTCACCGAAACGCGCGGCCTGGTCGACGCGCTCGACGGCTTCCTTGCCCGGGTCCGCGGGCGAGCCGCCATCGAGGCGTCGTTCCGCCACGAGGAAACAGCGCGTCTGCCCGTCCCTCAGGAGCGGGAAATGTGGCGCATCGCCCAGGAGGCGATCAGCAACGTCGAGCGCCACGCCCAGGCCAAGCACGTCAGCGTTCAGTGGCGCTGCAACGGCACCAGCGCCCTGCTGGTCGTCGAGGATGACGGGAAGGGCTTCCCCATCGGGCGGGCCGGCCGTGTCGACTCCTACGGCATGCTCGGCATGCGCGAGCGGGCCGACGCCATCGGGGCCGTGCTCGAATTCGAATCCGTTCAAGGGCGGGGCACGACCGTGCGCTGCCGGCTGGAGAACCCATGACCGAAGCTGCGAGCGACACCGAAGATCAGCCGATCCGGCTGCTTCTGGCCGACGACCACCGCATGCTCCGCGAGTCGTTGCGCCGGGCCATGGAGGACAACGGGTTCGACGTCGTCGGCGAGGCGCCCGACGGCGCCGAGGCCGTGCGCCTGGCCGCCGAGCTGCACCCTGACGTCATCCTGATGGACGTCACCATGCCCGTCCTCGACGGGGTCGAGGCGACCCGCCAGGTCCGCGACCGCCTCCCCGGCACCCAGGTCGTGATCCTCACCATGCACGCCGACCGCGAGGTGCTGGTTGACGCCATCCGGGCCGGGGCGGCCGGCTACCTGGTCAAGGACTGCTCCACCGAGGACGTCGTCGACACCGTGCGCAAGGCGGCGGCCGGCGAGACGGCCCTGTCACCCGAGCTGGCGGCCTCGATGCTGGGCGAGGTCCGCGACCTGGTCCAGCGGGAAGAGGCGGCGGGCGCCGAACCGATCATCAGCAAGCGGGAGGAGGAGGTCCTCCAGCTGATCGCCGACGGCCTCTCGACCACCGAGGTTGCCGCCCAGCTCTACATCAGCGTCAAGACCGTGAAGAACCACCTGGCCTCGATTTACCAGAAACTGGATACACGGGATCGAACCCAAGCCGTGCTCCAGGCCGTGCGCATGGGCATTGTGCGGTTGGATTAGGGTCCGTTCGTCACGGTCTGTGGCGACTCAAACACTGAATGGGCCGATAGTCCTATCGAGTGGTCTCCTCCGGCTGCCGAAGAAAGTGCAACAGCAGCCAGCCCCGTGCCGGGGCGTCGACATGGGAGATACCTACATGGACATCGTTGCCTACTGGCAGCAGCAAGTCGCCCCGTACCTGCGGGCCAAGTTCGGTCAGAGCGAGCGGGGCGCCAGCCTCGTCGAGTACGCCCTCCTCGTGGCCCTCATCGCGGTCATCTGCATCGTTGCCATTGCCTTCCTTGGCAAGAGCGCGTCGAGCAAGTTCAGCACCGTCGGCTCGTCGGTCGCCGGCTAGTCAACAAGACGTTCGGGGGACAGCATCATGAGCATCGTCGCCATTGCCAGGTATTTGGCGATGCGGTGTCGCATCGAGAGCGAACGGGGCGCCAGCCTCGTGGAGTACGCCTTGTTGGTCGGCCTCATCGCCATCGTGTGCCTCGTGGCCATCATGTTCCTGGGCTCGTCAACGTCGACGAAGCTCAGCAACGTGGGATCACAGGTCGGCAACGCCGGCAGCTGACCCTCACACCGAACAACTGACAAAGCGGGCCCATTGGGCCCGCTTTGTCATTTTTGGTGACTAAGTCGCGTTCGTGTAGAACTGCCAGCAAATGTCAGCAACCAGAGCGCGAGCGGCGCGCGCCCTGGCTGGGGTAGCCGTCCTCGGGGTCTTCGGGGGCGGACTGTCGGCAGGCGCCCTGATCCATCCTGAACGAGAGCACGCGGCCCTGGTCGCCAGCAGTTTCGGCGAGCCCGGGCTGGCGTCGTTCGACAGCGGGGGCGCTCCCCCCGTCGTCACCCCCGTCGCGGAGCCGCCGGCCCCGCCGAGCGCGGCTCCGCCGGCTGCGTCTGCCGCCGTGCCCCCGGCCGCCGCCCCCTCCCGGCCGGTGCACGTGACGCAAGCGCCCGTGTCGACGCCGACGGAACGGATCGCGGCCGCCTTGGCGCGCATCGCTTATCCGTGGCAGCAGCTCGGCTACCGCATCGTGTTCGAGGGACCCGTCCCGGGGATGGCCGGGCGGACCAGTCCCCGCTCGATGGGCACGATCGAGATCTACGTGCGGCCCGACGAGACCGTCGACATGCTCGCCCATGTCATCGCCCACGAGATCGGCCACGCCGTCGACCTCACCTACGGCAACGACCAGCGCCGGTCGGTGTGGCTGCAGCTGCGCGGCGTCAGTCCCCGACCGTGGTTCACGTGCAGCATGTGCGAGGACTTCTCCACGCCGGCGGGCGACTTTGCGGAGACGTTCGCCTACTGGCAGCTCCACGACTTCAGTCGCAGTCTGCTGGCCCCGCCGCCCACGGTCGATCAGCTGGCCCAGCTGTCGCCGCTGTTCGGCTCCCCGTGACCCTTTAGGAGTCGGTCGCCCCGCGCCGGGGCTCCATGCCCGCGGCGCGGTAGATGTCGTCGATCACCCGCATGTTGGCGGTGCTGTCGGTCGGAGGTGTCAGCGTTGGCGCACCCCGCAGCACGGCGTCCGCGAACGCCTGCAGCTGGTACGAGTAGGTCGAGCCCCCCTTCACGCGCTCGCGCCGCCGTTTGCCGTCGACCTTGACCGTCATGCGGTGGAAGTACTGCGGAGCCACCGGGTTGAAGACGCTGAGGGTGCCCCGCTCGCCCTCGACGCGTGCCGCCATCTTGAGCACGCTCGACGACCACATCGACGTCCTGATCCGGCCGGTGCGGCCGTCGGCGAAGCGCATGTCGGCTTGCATGACGCGGTCGACACCCGGCGCCCGCAGCTTGGCGTCGGCGGACACGACCTCGGGCTCATCGCCTGCGAGCGTCCGCAACATGTGCACCGTGTAGCAGCCGGCATCCATGAGAGCGCCGCCTGCGAGGTCCAGCTGCCAGCGGATGTCGGACCGCTTGAAAAGGGGGAAGCACATCGTCGTCTCGATGTGCCTGATCGGCCCCAGCTCGCCCCTGTCGATGATCTCGAGCATGCGTCGGGCGAGCGGGTGGTACCGCCAATGGAACGCCTCCATCACGACGAGACCGCTGCGATCGGCGGCCGCCGCCACCCTCTCGGCCTCCGCGGCGTTGGCGGTGAAGGGCTTCTCGCGCAGCACATGCTTGCCCGCCTCGAGAGCGCGAATGGTCCAGAGTCCGTGCAGGCCGTTGGGTAGCGGGTTGTAGACGGCGTCGACGTCGGAATCGCCCAGCAGCTCGTCGTAGGACGTATGCACGACCGGGACACCGTGTTTGGCCGCGAAGGACCGGGCGCGTTCAGGATCCCGTGCCGCGACGGCCGTGGCGTCGACCTCGGCGCTGGCGCGTGCCGGCTTGAACAGGGCAGCCGGCGCGATGCGCGCCGCGCCCAGACAGCCGATGCGAACCCGGTCCGTCTGCGTCGCCTGTCGAATCAGGCCCCGGCCCGCACCAGGCGGCCCGGTCGGGCACCGGTGGATTCACCCTGCTCGAAGGTGACCTCACCCGCGACGAGCGTGGCGATGTAGCCGTCGACCCGCTGGATCAGGCGACGCCCGCCGGCAGGCAGGTCGAACACCATCTGCGGGGCGTGGAGGTGCAGGCCGTCGAAGTCGATGAGGTTGAGGTCGGCCTTCTTGCCCGCGGCGATGACGCCCCGGTCGTCGAACCCGTAGAGGGCGGCGGTCGACGACGTCTGCAAGCGGACGGCGTCCTCGAGCGCGATGCGCTCGCCGCGGGTGCGATCGCGTGCCCAGTGCGTCAACAGGAACGTCGGCATGCTGGCGTCGCAGATGAGACCGCAGTGGGCACCACCGTCGGACAGCCCGAGCACCGTCCGCGGGTGCGTCATGAGCTCGCGGATGGCCTCGAAGTCGTAGTCGACGTAGCTGGCGAGCGGCGCGAACAACAGGGCCCGTCCCTCGCGCTCCAGCAGCCAGTCGAGGGCGATCTCCTCGGGCCGCACGCCCCCGCGCTCGGCGACGGCCTGGGCCGACTGCGAGGCGGGAGGTTCGTAGTCGGGCGGGTCACCGAGCGGAAAGATCTGGTTCCACCGCGACATCAACACGCGCGCCACCGGACTGCCCGTGGCCGGTTCCTCTGCGAGGAGCGCGGCGCGGACGTCGGGCTGGCGGAGTCGGGCGACCCGCTCGTCGATCCCCAGGTCGGCCATCGCCCGGTACGTCGGATGGGTGATGAACGGGTGCAGGCTGCTCTGCAGGCCGAACAGCATCCCCGTGGGACGGCAGGAGACTTGAGGCACGATCGGCAGGCCGTCGGCGTGGTCGCGCTCGGCTGCGGCCAGGGCGTCCTTGTAGGCAACCGGCGCGTACGGCGCCTGCGCCAACGCATACGTCACGGGGGCGCCACTGGCCCGGGTGAAGTCGAGGAACCAGCCCCGGTCCCCTTCGCCGCCCTGGTGGTCGGAGACGAACTCGAACACGCCGTGTCCGGCGCGAGCGACGGCGTCGGCGAGAGCCAGCAGCTCGTCGGGCGGGGCGTTGGTACCCGGCACGAAGCCGTGACGCGAGCTGTGGAGGATCGTGCGGCTGGTGGACACGCCCACTGCACCCGCGGCCAGCGCCGCCTCGGTGATGGCGGCCATCTCGGTGAGCTCGTCACCCTTGGCTGCTTCGTCGTGGGCCCGCTCCCCCATCACGAACGCCCGCAGGGCGGCGTGCGGAACCTGGGCGGCCACGTCGATGGCCCGCGGCGCCGCGTCGAGGGCATCGAGGTACTCGGGAAACGAGTTCCACTGCCAGTCGATCCCCTCGTGCAAGGCCGTCCCCGGGATGTCCTCCACGCCCTCCATGAGCTCGATGAGGAACGACTCGGCGCCGGGCTGCACCGGCGCGAACCCGACGCCGCAGTTGCCCATCACGACGGTGGTGACGCCGTGCCAGCTCGACGGCGTGAGCTCGGGGTCCCACGTCACCTGGCCGTCGTAGTGGGTGTGGATGTCGACCCACCCGGGCGTCACGAGGAGTCCGTCGGCGTCGATCTCGCGGCGAGCGCCTTCGTCGACGCGCCCCACTTCGGTGATGACCCCTTCGTCGACGGCGACGTCGGCGGTGCGGCTCGGAGCCCCAGTTCCGTCGACGACCGTCCCCCCACGTATCACGACGTCATGCATGTCGAAGGTCTAGCAGTCCTACGCTCAGCGTGATGGCGTCGTGGGGAGAGGTGGAAGGGGCAGCGCCCGAGCTCGCCGAGCGCGTCAAGGAGCGCTTCCAGGCCACTGGGCTCGGGCTGCTGGCGACGCTGCGCACCGACGGCGCACCGCGCATCAGCGGCATCGAGCCGCTGTTCGCGCTCGACGAGCTCTGGCTCGGGATGATGGACGGCTCGCGCAAGTCCCTCGACCTCCAGCGCGATCCGCGGCTCGCGCTGCACAACGCCACCGAGGACAAGCAGGTCACCAACGGCGACGCCCGCATTTCGGGCCGCGCGGTCCGCATCACCGACGCGGACTCCTTCGAGCGCTTCAACCGCGCCTTTCAGGGCGAGACCGGCTACGAGCCTCCCCCGCCGTACGACCTGTACAAGGTCGACGTCACCGAGCTCATGTTCCTCAAGCCCGGCGGCGACCACTTGGTGATCGAATCGTGGCGGGCTGGCGGCGACGTCAAACGGACCGAGCGGCGCTGACGGCGGCCGCCTAGGTTTGCCGCCGTGCGACTCCGGATTCTCTCGATCGTTCCCCTGCTGGCTCTCACGCTCGCCGCGTGCGGCGGGGGCGGCAGCAAGTCGTCGACGACCACGTCGGCACCGACCACAGCCACGTCCGCGCCGTCATCGACACCAGCTGGCTCAGACCCGGCCGCCACCGCCCGCGCCCAGAAGCTGGTGCTGGTGCAGGCCGACTTCCC
>JAFAUA010000363.1 GCA_019243595.1 Acidimicrobiia bacterium | reverse complement strand
CGGTACGACTGCTTGACCAGCAGCACGTCGCCGTTCTCCCGCTCGATCACGCACATGGCGCCGACCGTGTAGGAGGGTGCGCCCCAGTGGATCAGCAGGCGGCGAACGCGGCGGGGCAGGCGCCCGAACGCCCGCAGGAAGAAGCCGTAGGCGGCGTTGTCCACGGCCCCTCAGCTCTCGGACGTTCGCACGGCGACAATCTCGGCGAGCAGGCCTGGCGTTGCCGCCGCGACCGGCGTCCGCCGACACTCGTGTTCGAGACACACCAGGTCCCGGCCGAAGGCATCGACGACGCCGACGCCCGCCTCCTGGCAGATCAGCATGCCCGCCAGGTAATCCCATGGCCCGTGGGCGTTGCGGCTGAAGTCGACGTAGGCGTCAAGGCGGCCCGCCGCCACCGCGCACAGGTCGAGGGCGGCTGCGCCGAGCGCCCGCATCTGCTTCCAGCCGCCGTGGCGTGGCGGCCACCCGGACAGACCGACGACGGCCGCGCTCAGCGTCTCGGTCGCACTGCCATGAATCGCGACTGTGCCATTCGTGCGGGCACCGGCCCCGCGCACCGCTTCGAACGACTCGTCGGTGGCCTGGTTGACGACGTAGGCGGCGCGGGCGCCGTCGGCGTCGACAGCGCAGAGGCTCGACGCGTACCAGGGGAGCCGACGCGACGCGTTTGTCGAGCCGTCGACGGGGTCGAGGGCGACGACGATCTCCCGGTCGGGATGGTGCAGGCCGCTCTCTTCGCTGAGGACGCCGAGGCCCGCCTTGTCGAGCACGGCGATCGCGACTTCGTCGGCGGCCAGGTCGCTCCGGTACTGGCCGGGTCGGGTCCCGGCCAATCCCCAGTCGTCGAGCACGTCGAGGGCGCCGCGGACGGCGGCCGCCGCCTCCTTCAGCACGTCGAGGAGGGTCTCGTCGGTCATTCCGGGACCGTAACGCGGACGGCGGCCCACCTGGGCGTAGCTTGGACTCAGTGGCAGCAATCGATGTGGCCGGCTACGTGGCCGAACTCAAAGACCATGCCGTCGACCACGGGTTCCACGTCCACGACGAGCGTCACTTCGTGGAGACGTACTCGCTGCGCCAGGTGTGGGAAGTCGATCTGCATCCCGAAGAGGGCTGCGGCGGGCCCCTCGACCTGCACCTCGCCCTCGAAGTCGAGCCCCGCGTCCTGCTTGCGTTCGAGGACGTCGTCGTCGAGCTCGGCGAGGACGACGATCCGCCCGACGAGTTCTTCCTGCCGCTCGTCTTCACGTGGGCCCTCCCGCCGCTCACCAACACGCCGAACCTCCTGCAGCTGGCGATCGACCTTCCCGGCATCGGCGGGCCCGACCTCCCCCTCGAGGTCTCGGCCATCGACTCGCTGGCCAGCGTCACCGACGCCAAGGAGACGAGCCTCACCATCGTCGCCCGCCAACAGGTCTCGCTGGCGCGGGTCTTCGGGGGTGAGCAGCTGCTGTGCGAGGTACTCGACCGTTGCCTGGCCGTGAGCCGCTTTCTGCTCGACCAGGCACCGGCGTGGCTGTAGCGGCCCGCACCGTCACCTGCGCGTCCCCCGTCGACCTGCGCCTCACCCTTCGCCCGCTGCACAGCGCCGGCGGACTGACGATGCGGTTCGCAGCCGACGGCGTGTGGCGAGCGACGCGGACGCCCGAAGGGCCGGCGACGATCCACCTACGCGGTGGCGGTGACCGGGTTGATGTCGAGGCCTGGGGCGATGGCGCCGGATGGGCGAGCGAGCACGCGCCGGCGCTCGTGGGCGCCGACGATCACGAGGACGGGTTCGAGGCCCGACACCCGGTCGTCGCCGAGCTGCGGCGACGTCTGCGCGGCCTCCGCGTCGGCCGCTCGCACGCCGTCGTGGAGGCACTCGTCCCGACGGTGTTCGAGCAGAAGGTGCAGGGCATCGCGGCCCGCCGTTCCTACGCGCGCTTGGTGCGGCTGCTCGCCGAGCGGGCGCCGGGCCCCGTGCCGCTCCTGCTCCCGCCGGACCCGGCGCGGGTGGCGGCCCTTCCCTACGACGCCTTCCACCGCCTCAACGTGGAGCGGAAGCGGGCCCAGACCGTGCGCCTCGTGGCCCAACACGCACGCCGGCTCGAGGAGACCACGGCAATGTCGGCGGCAGACGCCGTGCGCCGCCTGCGCGTCCTGCCCGGCGTCGGAGCATGGACGGCGGCCGAGGTCGCGCTCGTCGCGCTCGGCGACCCCGACGCCGTCAGCGTCGGCGACTATCACCTCCCCAACCACGTGGCGTGGGCCCTCGCGGACGAAGCCCGAGCCGATGACGCCCGCATGCTCGAGCTCCTCGAGCCCTACCGCGGCCACCGCGGCCGGGTGATCCGCCTCGTCGTCGCCGGCCACCCGGGCCCGCCAAGATTCGGTCCCAGGCTCCCCCTGAAATCGATCGCGTCGTACTAGTGGCCGGCGGCGGGCGTCCGGTCGGGCCGACATGCAGAGGGGCGCACCCCAAGCTTGGTGCAG
>JAFAUA010000111.1 GCA_019243595.1 Acidimicrobiia bacterium | reverse complement strand
CGCCTCGGTCGCGCACTCGAACGCCGTCTCCGACGCGAAAAGCTTGGCCATGCCCGCTTCGACGTCGCAGCGCTCGCCCGCCTGCTTCTTACGCGCCGCGCTCTGGGTCAACAGCCGGGCCGCTTCCAGCTTGGTGGCCATGTCGGCAAGCTTGAACTGGATGGCTTGGTGCTTGGCGATGGGAACCCCGAAGGCCTCGCGCTTCTGGGCGTAGGAAATGGCGGCTTCGAAGGCAGCCCGGGCGACACCGCAGGCCCGGGCCGCGATGTTGATGCGGCCGAGCTCGAGGGCTCCGAGGATCAACGGCAGGCCCCGGCCGAGCGTCGACGTGCCACCCAGCACCGCAGTCGCCGGCACCCGGTGGCCGCTGTAGCTCATCTCGACCGTCTCGACGCCCTTGTAGCCGAGCTTGGGAATGGTCCGACTGACCGTGATGCCGCCGAAGCTCGGGCCCGGCTCCTTCTCGACGATGAAGCATGTGATGCCCTCGGGCGTCTTGGCCGCCAAGGTGACCAGGCTGGCCCGCTCGCCGTTGGTCACCCACATCTTGGTGCCGTCGAGCACGTACTCGTCGCCGTCGGGCGTGGCCTTGCACCGTAGGGAGCGGGTGTCGCTGCCGGCGTCGGGCTCGGACAATGACAGGCAGCCACGCAGCTCGCCGGTCGCCATGCGCTCGAGCCACCGATCCTTCTGCTCATCAGTGCCTTCGCTGGCGATCAGGGTCGCGGTGATGAAGTGGGTGTTGAGGATGCCGGTGAGCGACATCCAGCCGAAGGCGATCTCCTCGACGATCCGGGCGTAGGTGACGATGTCGAGGCCCAGCCCGCCGTACTCGGTCGGAATGGTGACGCCGAACAGTCCCATGGCCCGCATCTGCTCCACGAGAGCCTCGGGGTACTCGTCGGCGTGCTCGAGGTCTGAGGCGACCGGCAGCACTTCTTTGGTCACGAAGGTGCGAACGGCCTCAACCAGTTCGTCGGCAAGATCAGCGTCCACGGCCACGGCCGGGATCGTAGGACCTAACGTCACGAGCGTGATCGAGCTGGGCCTGCGCAACGACGTCTACCGCCGTCCGTTGGCCACCGCCCTCGACCGACTCGGTCTGCGCGAAGGGTGGAAGTGCGTCGACGTCGGTGCCGGCGGCGGCGACGTCAGCGTCGCTCTGGCCGAAGTCGTCGGTCAGGACGGGCGCGTCTATGCCGTCGACAGCGACCCGACGGCGCGCGACGAGGTGGCGGGCGCCGCGTCGGCCCACACCCAGGTGGTCGCCATCACCCAGGCCGGTGAGGACCTGCTGCTGCCCGAGCCCGTCGACCTGGCGTTCTGCCGCTTCGTCCTCATGTACGTCGACGACCCCGTGCTCGTGCTGCGCCGCATGGGCAGCGCCGTCCGCCCCGGCGGTTGGGTCGTGGCCCAGGAGCCGATCACGTCCGCCGGCCGCATCGACGGCCAGTCTCTCTCGATGCCCGATGCGCCGAGACCGGACGTCGGCGCCCAGCTCCCCGCCCTCTTCCGCAGCGCCGGCCTCGACATCGTCGACGCCTGGGCCGAGTCCCAGGCGGGCGCCGGCCCCGGCCCTGTCGCCGACTACCTCGCCTCACTGACCGGCGTCGACCCCAGCGACGACCCCGTCGTCCTCCCCCCGCTGGTCACCGTCGTGGCCCGAAGAGCGTCGGAGCCTGCTGGGTAGCCTGCCCGGCGTGCCCGAAGCAGATCTTTCAGCGGCGCGCGACGCGGTCCAGGTGGCCCGTGATGTCGTCGACGGCGCCGCCCACACCCTCGGCAAGGACATCGACGCTCGCCAGGTCGTCGCCTACGACATTGCCCATGCGGCTGCCGCCATGGAGCTGGCCGATGCGATGCTCGACTACGGCGGGAAAGGCGACCTCGAGGCCCGTCTCGCGTGCGCGTTCGTCGCCGACGCCGTGCACGACCTGGCCGGCAAGGTGCTCGGCCGTGAAGAAGAGTGGGCCACCAAGCCGGGCACCCTCGACGCCGCGCTGCCGTTCGTCACCGCCTACCGCGACGCCGCCTTCCTCGCATCGCTCGCCGGCGAGCAGGGCCCGCGGCACCTCGACGCCGACTTCGAGCTGGTGCAGGACACCTTCCGGCGCTTCGCTGAGGACAAGGTGCGGCCGGTGGCCGAGCACATCCACCGCACCAACGCCGACATCCCCGAGGACCTCATCGGCGGGCTCGCCGAGATGGGCGGCTTCGGACTCTCAGTGCCCGAGGAGTACGGCGGCTTCGCGTCGGGCGGTGAGAGCGACTACCTCGGCATGGTCGTCGCCACCGAGGAGCTGTCGCGCGGGTCGCTCGGCATCGGTGGCTCGCTGGTGACCCGTCCCGAGATCCTCGCCCGCGCCCTGGTGAGCGGCGGGACCGAGGAGCAGAAGCAGGAGTGGCTGCCGAAGCTGGCCTCCGCAGAAGTGATGGCGGCGGTCGCGGGGACGGAGCCCGACTTCGGATCCGATGTCGCCGGGATCAATGTCACGGCTACCCCGACGCCGGAAGGTGACGGGTGGCTGATCAACGGCGTGAAGACGTGGTGCACGTTCGGCGCACGGGCCGACGTGTTGATGTTGCTGGCACGGACGGATCCCGACCGCTCGAAGACCCACCGCGGGCTGTCGCTGTTCATCGTGCCGAAGCCGAGGGGTG
>JAFAUA010000108.1 GCA_019243595.1 Acidimicrobiia bacterium | reverse complement strand
GACTACGGCTTCAACGTCGAGACCGCGGGCGACTCTCCGGTTTGGGGCAAGTCCGAGGCCGACGTCATGCCCGACGGTTCGATCCGCGGGGGTCCGACCCCCGTCCAGCCCGGCTAAGTCGGCTTCTTGCGAGCCGGTCGCTTCTTGGCGACCGGCTTCGCCTTCGCGGCCTGCTTCTTGGCGACCGGCTTCGCCTTCGCGGCCTGCTTCTTGGCGACCGGCTTCGCCTTGGCGGTCCTCTTCTGCACCGCCCTCTTCTCGACCGGCTTCTGCTCCACCCGCGGCGGGGGCTCATCGATGTGCGCCTCGGCGCCGGGGGCGGCACTGCCTGGCGCGGCCGCCGGCAGACGAGGCACGTCTTGGAGCCGAGATTCGTGTAGCCGCATTCGCAGCGCCAGGTGTCGGGCATCTATCCCAGGGTACGGGCCCGAGCCGTGGAGCTGCCGCCGTCGACGGGGAGCAGGATGCCCGTGACGAACTCCGACTCGCGGCTGGCGAGATAGAGCGCGCCATAGGCCACGTCGCGGGGCTCGCCCAGGCGCGTGAGGTGCATGGCCTCCAGCCGCTCCCGACGCTCGTCGGAGAGGTCGGCGTCACGGCGCTCGCTGAGGATGTAGCCGGGGCTCACGGTGTTGCAGCGGATCCCTTGCTTGGCGTAGTCGACGGCGATCGAGCGCGTCAGGGCGTCAAGGGCGCCTTTGCTGGCGGCGTAGACCGCATAGCCGGGGGAGCCGCGCTGGCCGGCGCGTGACGAGATGTTGACGATCGACCCGTGTCCGGCGCCGGCCATCACGGGAATGGCGGCCCGGCAGAGCCGGGCGACGGCCACGACGTCGACCTCGAGAATCCGGGTCCATGCCTCATCGGCCACGTCGGCGACCGGCCCGTCCTTGGTGCTCGTGTTCACCGCGTTGTTGACGAGCACGGTCAGCGATCCGAAGCGCTCGACGGTCGCGTCGACGAGATGCGACGCGGCCTCCGCTTCGCTCAGGTCGGCGGCGATGAATGCGGCGCGGCCCTGACAGCTCTCGACGACAGCCGCCCCGCGCTCGGCGTTGCGACCGGTCACAACCACCGACGCGCCCTCCGCCGCGAACAGGCGCGCGATCTCGGTGCCGATCTCCGATGTCGTCGACCCGGTGACGAGCGCCACCTCGCCGTCGAGCCGCCCCATTTCAGGCGCCGAAGACGTCGGCCAGCTCGTGGGGGACGACGACCTCGAGCTGGTCGTAGGTGCACGACTCGGGCTCGCGGTCGGGACGCCAGCGCTGGAAGTGGGCGGCGTGACGGAAGCGGTCGCCCTGCATGTGCTCATAGGAGACCTCGCACACCAGCTCGGCCCGCACCGGCTCCCATGACATGTCCTTGCCCTGGCTCCACCGGCTCAGCCCGCCGGGCTGGCGGCCGCCCGAGGCGGTCATGGCTTCGACCCACTCGCCCCAGGGATGGCCCTCGAGGGCGTTCTCCCGGTACAGAGCCAGCTCGTCGACCAGCTCCTTGCGGCGAGCCATCGTGAATGCGCCCGCCACGCCGACGTGGTGCAGGTGGCCCTCGTCGTCGTAGAGACCAAGCAGCAGCGATCCGATCACGCCACCGCTCTTGTGCCAGCGGAAGCCGCCGACCACGCAGTCGCATGTGCGCTGGTGTTTCACCTTCAGCATCACCCGCTGGTCCTCGCAGTAGTGGAGGTCCTTGCGCTTCACGACGACGCCGTCGAGGCCCGCGCCCTCAAAGCGCGTGAACCAGTCGCCCGCCACCTTCACGTCGTCGGTCAGCGGCGTGATGTACATCGGCGGCTTGAACCTCTTGCCGAGCTTCTCGAGCTGCGCCCGCCGCTTGGCGAACGGCGTCTCGCGCAGGTCGTCGTCGTCGAGCGCCAGGAGGTCGAAGGCCACGAACGACGACGGCGTCTCGGCCGCCAGCTTCTTCACCCGCGAGGCGGCGGGGTGGATGCGCTGCTGCAGGGCGTCGAAGTCGAGACCGTGGTCGGCGGCGATGACGATCTCGCCGTCGACGACGCAGCGCTCGGGAAGGTTCGCCCGCAGCGTGTCGCACAGCTCGGGGAAGTAGCGGTCCATCGGCTTCTCGTTGCGGCTGCCGAGGGTGACCTGGTCGCCATCGCGGAAGACGATGCAACGGAAGCCGTCCCACTTCGGCTCGTAGAGGTAGCTGTCGCCGTCGGGGAGGTCGCGGGACAGCTTGGCCAGCATGGGCTTGACGGGGGGATTGACGGGAAGCTTCATCGCCTTCTACGACTTGGCCCAGGCCACCAACTCATCGGCCGACCATGTGTTGACGATGATCTCGAGCGGCACCTCGCAGTCGGCGGCCCGGGCGCACCCATAGACCTGCCACTCGAGCTGACCGGGGGCGTGGGCGTCGGTGTCGATGGAGACCTTGCACCCCGCGTCGACCGCCTTCTTCAGCAGCCGCCGGGGCGGGTCGAGGCGCTCGGGTCTGCTGTTGATCTCGACCGCGGTGTCGTGCTCGGCGCACGCCGCGAACACGGCGTCGGCGTCGAACTGGGACTCGGGGCGGCCCCGGCCGACGACCAGGCGGCCGGTGCAGTGGCCGAGGATGTTCACGTGGGGATTGGAGACCGCCTTGATCATCCGGGGCGTCATCTCTTCCTCATCCATGCGCAGCTTGGAGTGCACGCTGGCGACGACGACGTCGAGCTGGTCGAGGAGCTCGGGTTCCTGGTCGAGCGTGCCGTCCAGGTTGATGTCGACCTCGATGCCCTTGAGGATGCGAAACGGGGCGAGCTCCTTGTTGATCTCGTCGACCAGCTTCAGCTGTTCACGCAGGCGCTCCGGCGACAGGCCGCTGGCGACCTTGAGACGAGGCGAATGGTCGGTGAGCACCATGTACTCGTGACCCAGGTCGCGCGCCGTGCGAGCCATGACGTCGATAGGGCTGCCGCCGTCGGACCAGTCCGAGTGAGTGTGGCAGTCACCCTTCAGAGCGGCGCGGATGGGGTCGCCCTTCTCGAGGCCTTCACCCGGCGCCGGCGCCTCCTTCAGGAGCTTCTTCAGGTACTCGGGCTCCTGGCCGCCCAGCGCTTCGCGGATCACCCGCTCGGTCTTGGGACCGACTCCCGGGAGCTCGCGCAGCTTGTTCTGGTCGGCCAGGGCCTGGATCTGCTCGACGCTCATGCCCTCGATCGCCGCAGCCGCACCGCGGAAGGCGCGTACCCGGTACGTCGGCTCGCGGGCGCGCTCGAGAAGGTGCCCGATGCGCTCGAGGGCTTCGGCAGGGTCCACGATCGGGCAGGCTAACGGCGTGTCGCGCGTGATCGTGCTCTCCGACACCCACATCCGGCGAGGTGGCAAGCGGCGCCTTCCCGACGCCGTCTACGACGCTCTCGACGACGCCGACCTCGTTCTTCACGCGGGCGATCTCGTGAGTGACGGGGTGCTCGAGGACCTGGCGCGCTACGCGCCGGTCAAAGCCGTGCTCGGCAACAACGACGTCGGCCTCGAGGAGGCGCTGCCCGTCGAGCTGTCGTTCGACGTCGAGGGAGTGCGCGTCGCCATGGTCCACGACAGCGGTGCGCGAGACGGCCGCGCCAGGCGCATGCACCGTCGATTTCCCGACGCCGACGTCGTCGTCTTCGGCCACAGCCACATCCCGTGGAACGAGGAAGGCGTCGACGGGCAGCTGCTGTTCAACCCGGGGTCGCCGACCGAACGGCGGCGCCAGCCGCGCTGCACCTACGGCGTCCTCGAAGTTTCGGCCGGTGCGGTCGTCCGGCGGGAGATCGTGCCGCTCTAACGGGCGAGGAGTCGGCGCGTCGCGTCGCCGGCGCGGCGGGCCGCGTCCGACGGCGGCAGGGCGTGGAGCTCGTCGGAGAACACCTCGACGCCGACCGGCGCCTCGGTACCGATCGCACGGAGAACATCGATCAACCCGACGAGCTCGAAGTCGCCGTCACCGGGGAGCCGGCGGTCGTGGAGCGTCGCCTCGATCAGGTTCGCCTCGGGGTCGGCCGGCCCGTCGTCGAGCTGGATGCCGAGCACCCGGGACCCGGGGATTGCGCGCAGGTCGTCGAAGGTGTTGTCGCCCCTGAAGAAGTGCCAGGAGTCGACCGTGATCCCGCCGTTCGGCCTGTCGGCTTGGCGCACGATCGCCCAGGCTGTCGTCAGGTCGGGCACCCTCGACCAAGGTAGGAACTCGAGGTGCACGAGCAGGCCGTGGTTGGCGGCCCGGTCGCAGAGTGACGCAAAGGCGCCGGCCGCGTCGTCGACGCTCCACTCACCGCCGAACACATCCACGGCGTTGACGGATCGGGCACCGACCGCGTCGGCGATGGTGAACAGCTCGTCTTCGCCGTACGCGAACACACCCTGTTCGTCGTCCTCCGGTCTGATCGAGCGTCCGATGTCGGCGGCCCCGGGCAGCCACCACCACGCCGGATCGAGCTCGGCGACACCGAGGTCGTTGTCGTCGAGCAGAGCCCTGATGTCAGCGTCGCTCAAGCCCGAGGCCCGGGCGGCGGAGTAGTCGCGTCCCCAGAGAGAGATGGCGGCGAAGCCCCCGGCGGCCGCTGCCTCGGCCCGCTCGCGGAAGCCGGTGTCGCGGTGGAGCGTCCCCGAACAGAGCACGAGGTCACCGGCGCCGAGGGCCATCGCCGCAACGTTACGGAGCCGCTCAGGCCGAGGCTTCCTCCGGGAGCGGCCCGAGGAAGCCGTTGACCCGGCGAAGACGGCCGTCGTCGCCGACCTGGGCCACATCGAGACCGACGGTCACGACCGCGCCGTCGGCGCCGACGAGCTCCCAGCCATAGCGGAGAGTGTCGTGGTGGGCGTCAATGCCGGTGGTGCGGCGGAACCGGCCGCCCGGGAACTGGCCGTGGACGGCGGCGACCATGTCGCTGATGCCAGCGTGGCCGGTGCCTTCGAGTGGCGGGTCGACCAGCTGGCCGTCGTCGGCGAAGACCGTCGCCGCCAGCTTGATCCTGCGGTCGGCGTCCTCCTCGTTCCACATGGCGAAGAGGGTGTCGATGGTGGTGGTGATGTCGCTCACGTTGCTCCTCCAGTTGGGTTGGTACCCCGACCTTGAGCCAACTGGGGGAGTGGCGGCGATTACCTGAGAGGTAACGGACGGGCGGCGCGGGCGCCGTTACCGTCGACACCATGACGATTACCGCGCCCGTGACCGGTGTCGGCGGGTTGTTGCGCGACTGGCGGCAGCGCCGGCGTCTGAGCCAGCTCGAGCTCTCGGTCGAGGCCGAGGTGTCGACCCGCCACCTGAGCTTCGTCGAGACCGG
>JAFAUA010000322.1 GCA_019243595.1 Acidimicrobiia bacterium | reverse complement strand
AGAGCCCTGAGGGGCTCATAACAACGGTGAGCTGCCGTGGATCCCGGGGCGGTTCAAGGCTTCCACCCGCCGCTGGCGACCGTTCGAAGGGCGTCCCTCGGCGCGCTACGGCGCTGTCACATCGACGGTCACCGACCTCGAGTCCGTGGCTGGGGTGCACAAGATCGCTTCGCCGCAGTAGCTGCGACTGGCGCTGAGCACGGCCTGCCCCTGGCCCACCGCAGTGAACGAGGCCCTCGTGGTCCCGCACGTGCCACCGGGAACACATCTGGGATCACGCCGCTGCCGTGGGGTGCCGGTCATACGCAGGACTGCGGGGTTCGTTGAGGGAGCGATCGTCCAGTTGTCGGCTGACAGCCGCACAATGACCGTCTCGCCGACCGCCACGGACACCGTCGCCCCGTTGTCGCTGTTGTCGAGGACGCGTGAAGGAGTTGGCGAGGCAGGCCTGGTCACGGCCGACGCGACCCCTCCCACGGGTATCGCCATCGAGGCGGTGACGACGATGGCGCCAAGGCCAAGCCCGGCGCGCCAGATGAACATTCTCATGAAATCCCTCCGTCGGTGAGCTGATGCGGAAACGAGCCGCGGCCGCCGTCAATTCGCCTCGGTCCGGTGGTTGCGGGGTGGTGAGCAGACGGCGCCGCCGAGCAGGCGCCGGACGAGTTGCCGACCGTCTGATCGACGTCGTGCGCGGCGGCCGGCTCAGCGAGCGGTACGTATGCCCGCGGTCCGGCGCGGGCCAACACCTCCCGGTAGCCCGCCTCGAAGGACTCCTCGCCTTCGCTCGCCATTGCCTCATTTAACGTGCGGCAGAGCGATTTCCCCGACACAGAATCGTCGGGATCTCGGAGACTCCCGATCCGCGATGGCGGTCTCACTGTGGGCGAGAACTGAACATCGAGAGCCCCGTGCTGCATGCCCGAAGATCGCGGCACCCTCAATCGAACCCGTCGAGGTGCGGCTCATGCCGGCACCGCGAACGCCGTTGGGCTGCGCGCTGCGGCGCTCATAACTCCGGCCAGGTTTGCTGGCCGAGATCGTCAACTCCGAAGGATCACTCGGTCTCGATCACGACTGGATGTCCTGTCGGCTCACCGTGACCGCCAGCTGGGGATGGCCCCTCCTCCAAGTGGTGTCGAACGTCGCTGGGCGCCGGTCTTGCGTCGGCAAACGCCAGCGCGTAATGAGCACTCGTGACCAGCCTGAGCGAACCCCGCCTGTATGAGACCATCCACCGCCGCCGGGACGTGCGGGCCCAGTTCACCGGCGATCCGATACCGACCGAGGCCCTCGAGCGGGTGCTGGGAGCGGCCCACGCCGCCCCCAGTGTCGGGCTGAGCCAGCCCTGGGACTTCATCGTGGTGCAGGACCGGGCCATCCGCCAGGCCTTTCACGATCATGTCCAGGCCGAACGCTCCGTCTTCGCCGCCAGTCTGGAGGGGGCACGGGCAGCGCTGTTCAGAGACATCAAGGTCGAGGGTGTCTTGGACTCGACACTCTCGGTCGTCGTCACCTACGACGCCGAACGGGGATCTCCCGACGTCCTCGGACGTCATGCCATCGCCGACGCCGGTCTGTACTCGGTATGTCTGGCCATCGAGAACCTGTGGCTGGCGGCGACCGCCGAGGGCCTGGGGGTGGGATGGGCCTCCTTCTACCGCGAAGACTTCGTCGCCGAGCTGATCGGGCTTCCTCGTGGAATCCGTCCCGTTGCCTGGCTCTGCCTGGGCCCGGTGAGCCATCTCGAGCCTCGTCCGGACCTCGAGCGGTACGGCTGGCGGTCGCGCATGGCTTTGGCCGATGTCGTCCACCACGACCGCTGGTGAATCGTGGCGGGGAGAGCTGTCGTTCTGCACTGGACGAAGCGCACGCCGACCGATCTGTGCTTCTGAACTTCAGCAAGCAGTGGTCAACGAGTTCGCTCCGATCGCCGCCCTTGAGCCGCGCGCGAGGGCACCTCGAGCCGACGGTCGCCGCCCGATTAGGGACTCGTCTCACGTCATTATCGAGGAGTTGGGCACTTGCTCGACGTACGGTTGGGGATTCTCGACCTGACTCGGTGTGTGCTTTGAGCTGGAAATCACAATGAACGGCGATCTGGGCAGCAACGGTGACGACATGGGCGAGGACGGGCGCCGGGTAGTGAGCGGCGGGTTGCCGCTCGGGGCTGACGCCCACCATCACGGGTTGCATGAGCGGATGGACGCTCTGGAGATCACGCTGGCCGGCGACCTGAGACGAGCGGTCGGTGCCACCTTCGTGCCGGCGTGGAAGCGGCTCACCGTCGGCGAGCCCCGTTGGCCGGTCACCTTGGCCGTGGCCGCGGCCCTCACCATGCAGGCAATGCTTCCCGAGGACCTCGTCCTCGGTCCTCGTTGGCTATTGGCTGGACTGGGCGGTGCCCTCTTGGTCGTCCTCTACCTCGCCAATCCTCGCCGCATCGACCGAGCGTCGCGGCTATTGCGCTGGCTCAGCTTGGCGGTCATCGGCACGATCACTGTTGCCAACGGTTATTCGGCGACACGTCTCGTGCTTCGTTTGGTCAACGGCGGCGAGAGCGACGCCACTCGGCTCCTGCTCACCGGCGGGGCCATCTGGCTAACCAACGTCATCGCCTTTGCGCTCTGGTACTGGGAGTTCGACAGAGGCGGTCCGGTCGCCCGCATGCTCGCCCTCCGGCCCTTTCCCGATTTTCAGTTCCCCCAGATGGAGAATCCGGAGCTGGCGCCCAAGGACTGGGAGCCCCAACTCGTCGACTACTTCTATCTGTCGTTCACGAACGCCACTGCTTTCAGTCCTACCGACGTGATGCCGCTGTCGAGATGGGCGAAGTTGACGATGCTTGTCCAATCCATCATCTCTCTTCTCACGGTGGCACTGATCATCGCCCGCGCCGTCAACATCCTGAAGTAGGGCGCGGCCCCCCCGGTCAAGGCTGACGCCTCTTAGCGGCGGCGATATGCGCGCGCCAGGGCTGCGCGGGCCTTGGCGCGGCGCCCGCCCTCTACATGGGACACAGGAGAGCGTGGGCTCCAGAAGGCAGCGGCAAGGGCACGCTTATGGCGGCGGTGCGCCGCTGACCGGTCGACGATGCTGATGGTGCCGTCGACCTCCAAGGTGGCCGCGAGCACTTGGTCAAGCCCGGAGAGTCCATGCTCGCGCACGGCTGCCTCGAGCTGGTCGGTGGTGACGCCCTCGGCCCGCATGTGCTGGCGGATCGGTCTGCCGTCGAAGGCGAGAAGCGTCGGCGACCCCTCCACGAGTCGCTCGACGCGCCCCGAGCGGCGGCCCGCCATGGCCAACACGGCCGCGAGTACGAGCAGCGACCCAGCCGAGGCGAGACCAGCCGCGAGATAGCCGCTGCCCTGGGTCATGGCGTTCTGCACGGCGTTGGCCAGCGCGGCCAGCATTGCCAGGTCGTAGATGTTCAGTTGGCCGAGCTCCCGCTTCCCGAAGAGCCGGAGGCCGCCGATCAGCACGATGGCGACGATGGCCGTGCGCGTCGCCAGCGCGGCAGCGAGCACGGTCGTCGTTGGCGACGTGGCGTGGGCCGCACCGATGATCACGCGAGCCCGCTCCGTTCCTTATCCGAGCCGTACGCCGCGATAGTGGCGCCGGGTGCGGACCACGCTGGAGTCGTCGGGCACCACGCTGATGGTCCCGTCAGCCTCGAGGACCGCGAGGCGAACCTTGGCGAGATCGTCGATCTCGTGCTCACGCAGTGCCTCCATCACCTGGTCCTTCGAAATGCCCTGCCGGCGGAGGTTGGCCGTGATCAAGTGACCATGGTTCACGAGCACCTCCGGACTGCCGACCATGAACTGCTCGGCGCGCGGCGAACGGGCGATGAGGGTGCTCATGAGCCAGTTGAGGAGGAGCAACGTGACCGCCGACACGAGGCCACCCGCCAGCGTCGTGTCGTTGCCGACCATGGCGTTCTGCACGGCGTTGGCGAGCACGACCACCAACACGAGGTCGTAGATGTTCATCTGGCCGAGCGAACGCTTACCGAACAGCCGCAGCCCGAGAACGAGGAAGACGTAGATGACGGCTGTCTTGCCGGCGATGGCGGCGGCGCCCGCCCAGTCGGGATGGCTGAGCACCAGGTGGGCATAGGAGGCGCCGCCCGCCGCTAGCACGAGCGCCCCGCTCGCTGACGCGCCCGCTGGGGCACGGC
>JAFAUA010000293.1 GCA_019243595.1 Acidimicrobiia bacterium | reverse complement strand
GTGGTCACCAAGGCCCAGTTCGGGTCGGGCGTGATCAGCTCGAGCCCGTGCTTCTCGACGTCGAGGTCCTTCATCGCCGGCGCCACCTTGGCCACGAGGAACCCGCTGGCGTGGATGTCGGAGAGATACCCCGGAGCGGTCACCTCCTCGCTGATCGTCATCCCGCCGTAGTCGTGGTACTGCTCGACGACGAGGACCCTGAGCCCGGCGCGCGCCAGGTAGCAACCGCACGTCAGCCCGTTGTGACCAGCTCCGATGACAACTGCGTCGTAGGTCATGCGCTGGTTCTACCCGCGGGCTCGACGTGAGCGTGGCAACATCGAAGGACAGCCGCCGCTCGGATCGAGAAGTGGGGAACAGTGGCGAAGACGACGAAGAAGAAGGCCAGCACAGGCAACAGCCTCTGGAAGACCGAGCCGGAGGAGCACGACTACCCGGCGGCCTACGACTATCTGACGCTGATGATCTCGGAGAAGCAGGCCCGGGCCGTTGTAAGCCAGCTGCGGAAGGCCCCGATCAGCCATCGCAAGGCCAAGGACATCCTGCGGGCCAGCTCGCTTCAGCTGTTGTCGTCGGACAACTCACACGTGGCCAAGGACATGCGGAGGGTCGAGACGGGCACGCTCCTGTCGCCCGTCCTACTCGTGCGGGCCGGCCTCGATGCCACCCGTCCCCTCGTCGTCGCCGACGGCTACCACCGCATCTGCGCAAGCCACCACCTCGACGAGAACCTCGACATCCCCTGCCGCATCGCCGACTTGCCGCCGCGGTAGCTACTCCTTCTCTTCCTTCTCGTCGCTCTCGAACAGCTTCAGCAGCTCGTCCTTCTGGACTTTCTCGGTGCCCGTGCGCGGCATGTCGTCGACGATCTTGATCTGGCGCGGCGACTTGTAGTCGGCCATGTGCTCGCGAGCCCACTCGACGAGCTCCTTTTCGCTGACGTCGCCGGCGCCGTCCTTCAATCGGACGACGGCGACCGGGATCTCGCCCTTGCGCGTGTCGGGCAGGCCGAGAACAGCTGCCTCGGCGACCGCCTCGTTCTCCTCGAGTGTCCGTTCGACCTCGACGGCGAACACGGAGTAGCCGCCGTGCTTGATGACGTGCTTCTTGCGCCCGGCGAACTGCACGAGTCCGAGCGGCCCCTTACGCGCCAGGTCGCCAGTGCGCAACCAGCCGTCCTCGGTGATCGTCTCCTTCGTGGCGTCGTCCTTGCCGTGGTACCCCTTCATCACGCCGGGGCCCTTGACGACGAGCTCGCCGATCTGACCGAGGCGGACGTCCTCACCGGTCTCGTCGTCGATCACCCGCAGCTTGTACCCGGGCAGCGGTGAGACGACGTTGCTGGCGAAGGGCACGTTCATCATCGGTATCGAGAAGCGCACGGCGACGCCGCCGCCGAGCTCGACCATGCCGTACCCGTCGACAAAAGCCGCCTCGCCGACCGACGCGCCAACGAGAGGAAGAGTGGCGATGGCCCCCATCTTCTTGAACTTGCGGATGAGGTCTTCTGGCATCACGTCGGCGCCCGAGGCCCACAACCGCACCGAACGCAGGTCGCGCTCCTCGGCGCCGGCCTCGACCATCATCCGGTACATCGCGGGCACGCCGATGAACATCGTCGCCCGCCGCTCCTCGATGGCGTCGAGCGCATTGTCGGGCCGGAACTTCGGAAGCATGTACACCGGGATCCCGCCGCAGGCGAGCATCAGCATGAGGCTGAACCCGGCGATGTGGGCAACCGGCATCCCCGACACACATTCGTCGCGGCGCAGACCGGCCGGATACGCCGCCATCATCACGCCCGATCCCAGCAGCGCCTTGTGGCTCAGCTTGGCGCCCTTGGGCTTGCCGGTGGTCCCCGACGTGTAGAAGATCCCGGCGACGTCGTCAGGCGAGGCCTCGGCTGGCTCACCGGCATCGCCCATCACTTCGTCGCCCGACTGCACGGTGAGGCTGGCGCCCGAGTCGCCCTTGACGTACTCGATCTCCTCGTCGCGCATCTGCGGGTTCACCGGCACCGCGATGCCACCGGCCCGCATGATCGCCATGCAGATGAGGAAGAACTCGTAGCCGTTCGGCGCGTTGACGACCACGGGATCGCCCTTGCTGATCTTGGCCCTGATGCCGCCCGACATGCGGGCGACGCGATCGGCCGCCTCCGCGAAGGTCAGCTTGAGACCGGTGTCAGCCTCCTCGACGAGCGGCGCGTCGCCGTTCGCCTTCGCCAACCGGTCGAACAGGTCGGCGAGGGTGACGTCCCCCGAGAAAGCGACCCGAAAACGCTCAAGCTGATTCACATGCCCCTCCTACTACAGCAGCCTGACGGACAGTCTGGCCGGTCGGCGACGAATTAGGCGAGGTCGAGGCCGGTGACATCGTCATAGCCGGAGATCTCGCCCAACGCGGACTCGAGATCGCACCGCGGGTCGGCCTTCAGGTCGGCCTCGATCGTCAGGCCCTCGTCGTCCCGCCGGATCGACAGACCGCGCACGTCGCAGCCGTCGATTTCGTGCAAGGCGGACACCACCGCACTGGGGTTGGCGCCGTGGCGGACATGGATGATCACCGTCTGAAGGCTGCGCGCCAGCCGCCGGCGAACCCACCCCCGCGGCGCCCGCAGGAACACCAGCGAAAGCAGAAGAGCCACGGTGGCGGCGACGGCGGCGAAGTAATTCCCGATGCCACACGCGAGGCCGATGGCCGCGCTGGCCCACAGGCTGGCCGCGGTCGTGAGGCCCCTGATCGACGCCCCCTCCTTGAGGATGGCACCCGCACCGAGGAAGCCGATGCCGACCACGACCTGAGAGGCCACGCGCGTGACGTCGATTTGGTAGTTGTTCGTGTTCCGGCCGGCCACGTAGGCGTCGAAGCCATGGACCGACAACAGACCGAACAGGGCGGCGCCCAACCCGAGCGTGATGTGGGTGCGCAAGCCGGCCGGCTGCGCTGAGATCTCCCGTTCGACCCCGATGGCGCCGGTCAGGGCGACCGCGACCAGGAAACGAATGACGATGTCGGTCCAGTCGACGCCCGGCTTCGCCAGGTCGACAGCGGCATGCATCGCCAGGACCGCCTAGGCGCCGATCTTCTTGAGGGGCGCCCACGCCAGCAGCAGGCGCTTCTCCCCCACGCTGGCGAAGCGCACGATGCCCTCGGCCTTGTCACCGTCGCCGATGACCTCGAGCACCACGCCTTCGCCCCACTTGCCGTGCATCACGTCGTCTCCTACCCGCAGGCCGAGATTCTCAGCTCCCGTGGTGCGCACAGGAGTGGCTCCTCGTCCTCTGAGGGCGGCGTCGACGATGCTCGACCGACCGCGCTCGGCCAGACGCGCCTGACGGCCACCCTCGACCATGGTCATCAGGTGCTCGGGTATCTCCTTGAGGAAGCGGCTCGGCGGGTTGTACTGCGTCGACCCGAACAGCGAGCGGCTCCATGCGTTGGAGAGGTAGAGGCGCTCCCGCGCTCGAGTGATGCCGACGTAGCAAAGGCGCCGCTCCTCCTCGAGCTCGTCGGGCTCGCCGAGAGAACGGAGATGCGGGAACACGCCGTCCTCGAGGCCGACGACGAACACGGTCGGGAACTCGAGCCCCTTCGCCGTGTGCAGCGTCATGAGCACGACGGTCGAGTCGTCGTCGGCAAGCTCGTCCTGGTCGGCGACGAGGCTCACCGCCTCGAGGAACTCCTCGATGCTCTCGTGCTCACTGGCGACGCCCACCAGCTCGGCCAGGTTCTCCAGGCGGCCCTGTGCCTCCAGCGAGCGGGTGTTCTCCAGCTCGGCCGCGTAGCCGGTGCGGTCGAGGATTGCCTCGAGCACCACACGCGGGCCGTCGTCGACGGCGCGCAGGTCCTCGAGCAGGTCGACGAGCTCGCGGATCCCGGTGAGGGCGCGGCCGTGGACGCCGGCCTCTTCGGCGTGGTCGAGCGCCTCGGCGAACGTCGTGCGGTGCGAGTTCGCCCAGGCGTCGATGCGCCCCAACGACGTGTCGCCGACGCCGCGCTTGGGCACGTTGATGATCCGCTTGAGCGAGACCTCGTCAGTGGGATTGATCAGCGCCCGCAGATAGGCAAGCGCGTCCTTGACCTCTCGGCGTTCGTAGAACCGGGTGCCGCCGATGACGCGGTAGGGCACCTCGGCTCGGACGAGCTCCTCCTCGACCACACGGCTCATGGCGTTCGTGCGGTAGAAGACGGCCATGTCGCCCCAGCGGTAGGCCTGGTCGTGCAGGCGGTGGACCTCCTGCACCAGCCAGCGGGCCTCGTCGTGCTCATCCTCGGCGAAGTACCGCTCGATCAGCTCCCCGCCGACCTGCTCGGTCCATAGCGCCTTCGGCTTGCGCATGAGGTTGTTGGCGATGATGGCGTTGGCCGCGTCGAGGATGGTCTGCGTCGACCGGTAGTTCTGCTCGAGCACGACCAACGTCGAGTCCGGGAACGCCTCCTCGAACTCGAGGATGTTCCGGATGTCGGCACCCCTGAACTTGTACACCGAGTTGTGCACAAGCACACCGTCCGCGATGTAGGTGTGATGAGGCTCTACCTCGAGGTCGTAAACCGGGCCCTGGTAGTACTCGACCTCAACCTCGCCGACCACTGCTTCCACGACCTCGCCCTGATCCTCGATCAGCACCTTGGTGCCTGGCCGCAGGTGCGACAGCGGCGTGAACGCGTAGATCTGGCCGCGGATCTGGGCCCGTCGTTGGATCTCGAGCCCACCAACGTGAGCCATGTGCTCCGCCATAGCGAGCGCTTCCGGGTAGCTCTTTCGGGAGGTCTCGACACGGACACTGGCGTGCTTGCTCTGCCGGACGTCGAATCCACCGGCGCGAAGGCGGGCGGCGATGTCCTCCCGGTTCGAGCACCAGGCGACCCGGTGGTACCCAACCTGGTCACCACCCCGGCGATCACTGAACATCGTCAGGTTCACGCTCTGGCGCCGGGCACCGTTCTGGGGCCGGTAGTGCGGGTATTCGGGGTGCAGGTCGAGGTCGTCCATGAGCTGCTTGGCGGCGCCCTCGGTGTTCAGCTCAGCAAAGAGGCGGTCGAGCCAGGGTTGATCCATGGCGAGCCCGCGGCCGATGTCGTGGAACACGGCGGTGGGCAGGCCGTAGCGGGCGGCAAACCACGCCTCCCAGAAGCCTGCTTCGCCACGGTTCTCGCAGATCCGCAGGATCCACAGCTTGTCGCCGTGCTCTTGGTTCATCCGGACGCGGAACCCGAACTCCTGCTTTCCAAGGCTGTTCGACCGAATCGCCTTCGTAAGCCCGATGCGGAACCCGCGATCCAGGCGCTGCATCAGATAGACGACGAATTGATGTGGTTCGAGCGCTAGATCCGCAAGGACGATGTGGTGTGGAGTGCCGCGGACCACGCGATCGCCGACGTGGACGGTGTACATCGGCCCGACGTACACGCTCTGGCGGACGTGCGTAACGGCGGCCGGCGCAACCCTCCCGGGACCGCCCGCGCCCAGGACTTCATCGCCGGGCTCCAACTCCTCGATTGGTGTCGTCCCGGAAGGGGTCATCACCGCGGCTCCGGGCGGAAGGCACTGGTCGCTGTCGCCCACGACGCAGATGTTGCGGTGCTCTTTCGCCAGCAGGAGCACCAGCTCGTTCTGGGCCTTGTTCGTGTCCTGGAACTCGTCGACGAGGATGTGCTTGAAGCGGCGCTGGTAGTGGGACAGGACGTCGGGTTGGGTGCGCAGCAGGTCGACGGTGACCATCAGCAGGTCGTCGAAGTCCATGGCGCTGTTGGCGAGGAGCCGGCGCTGGTACTCGGCGTAGACCTGGGCGATGCGGCGCTCGTAGATCGTCTTGGCCTGCTCGCTGTAGGTGTCGAAGTCGACGAGGTCGTTCTTGGCCTGGCTGATGACGGCGTGCACCGACCGGGGCGGGAAGCGCTTGGGGTCGATGTTGAGATCACGCAGGACGTAGGTCGTCAGCCGCTCGGCATCGGCCTGGTCGTAGATGGTGAACGACGACTTGTAGCCGAGGCGCTGGGCGTCGCGACGCAGGATCCGGACACACGCCGAGTGGAAGGTCGATACCCACATCTTCTGGGCGACGGGGCCGACGAGGGCTTCGACCCTCGTCTTCATCTCGTCGGCGGCCTTGTTGGTGAAAGTGATGGCGAGGATCTCGAAGGGGGAGATCCCCTGCTCCTTGATCAGCCAGGCGATCCGGTGGGTGAGCACCCGCGTCTTGCCCGACCCCGCGCCGGCGACGATGAGAAGTGGTCCGCCGGGGTGAGTCACTGCCTCACGCTGGACGGGATTCAGATCTTCAAGCAGTCCAGCGGCTGCAACCATTCCGGCGGTCACGCTACCGGCCCCCTGTGACACAAACGCGTGCCCCCATCTGACAGGCTGCGGCCGTGGATGGGCGAGCGCAGGAGTGGTTCGACGCAGGGCGGTACTTCCGGTGGCAAGACCTGGAGATCTTCCACGCCGAGTTCGGCGACCCCGACGCCCCACTCGTGGCGCTCGTCCACGGCTTCCCCACGAGCAGCATCGACTGGTACGACGTCGCGCCGCGTCTCGCCGTCCAGCGGCGGGTCTGCGTGCTCGACTTCCCGGGTTTCGGGTTCTCGGACAAGCCACGCGACCGGCCGTACACGCTGGTCCAGGACGTCGACCTCCTCGCCTATTACCTCGGGGAAGTCATCGGAGCCGATCAGGGTGCGGTCGTCGCCCACGATCGGGGCGACAGCGTGGCGCTCCAGTTCGCGGCCCGGTGTGACGCCGGCGAAGCCGCGTTCGACATCGTCCACCTCGTTCTCAGCAACGGCAACATGTTCCTGCCGCTCTCGAACCTCACCGACTTCCAGCGACTCGTCCTACACGACGACACCGCACGATCCGTGCTCGACGTGGTGACGCCCGAGGGGCTCGCCGCGGGGATGGGGACGACGACCTTCACGCCGCCACGTTCGTCCGAGGACCCAGCCATCGCCGCGCTGGCGCAGACCTTCGCCTACAACGACGGAGTCGCCGTCGTGCACGACACGATCCAGTACCTCGTCGAGCGCTCGGAGAACGAAGAGCAGTGGCTCAGCTCTCTCTCCGGTTCCGCCATACCCACGACGTTGCTCTGGGGGTTGTGCGACACCGTGTCACCGCCACGCGTGGCCACCTACATCTGGGACACGTACGTGTCGACGAAGCCAAGCACCAACGAGCTTTGGTTCCTGCCCTACGCCAACCACTATCTCCAGCACGACGATCCCGAGGGCTTCGTCGAAGTTGTGACGCGCGTTCTCGACGGGAGATCTCCCGTGGCTCCCGGCGCCCTGAGCGCCGAACCGAGGGCGCCGATCCTGGTGGATCGCTCGCGGCCGGAGCTCCGCTCCGCGGCCGACGTCCTCGCCGGACCCTAGGCGACGACACCCACCACGTTTGAGAAGTCGGCGTGTGGTAACGCTGGAGCTATGAGCGAGCGCAGCGAGCGAATCATTCAGCAGAGCACGCCTCGCTCAGAGGCGCCGCCGAAGGCGCCCCGATGAGCGCTGGCATGTTCGAGCCCGACAGTGTCACGTGGCGCATGCATGCCGATCCGTCGATGCTGATCGGCGGGATGCGTGCACTGCTTGTGCAGGCCCTGCACCCGCTGGCGATGGCGGGCGTCGAGCAGCACAGCGACTACCGGGCCGATCCGTGGGGTCGGCTCCGCAACACGGTCGAGTACGTGATGACGGTCACCTACGGCACGACCGAAGAGGCCGAGAAGGCGGGCCGAGTCGTGCAGGCGATCCACAAGCGCGTGCGCGGCACCGACCCGGTCACCGGCAAGACATATTCGGCCGAGGACCCCGAGCTCCTCGTCTGGGTCCATGCGGTCGAGGCGCACTCGTTCCTCGTCGCCTACCGCCGCTACGGCGCAGGACGGTTCACCAAGGAGGACGCCGACCGCTACGTCGCCGAGCAGGTCAGGGTCGCCACCCTCGTCGGCCTCGACCCAGCGATCGTCCCGTCGTCGGTCGCCGAGCTTCACGACTACTTCCAGAGCGTCGACGACGAGCTCCGTCCCAGCCCCTACAGCCGGGACGCCGCCAAAGTCGTCTTGAACCCGCCGCTCCCGCTTCCTTTGGCGTTTGCCAAGCCGATCGCCTGGATCCCGGGCGCGGCGGCTGCAGGGTTGATGCCCCGCCGGCTGCGCGCCATGCACGGCATCCCGTGGGTGCCGCCGGCCGACGCCGCCGTCCGCGTGGCTGCGACCGCGCTCACCAAGGCCATGGGCGTGCTTCCCGATCCGCCCCACGTGCGGGCGGCGAAGGCGCGCTGGGCGCGGGCCGAGGCCGCCTGAGGGCTAGGCCTTACTGAACAGCTGCACGTTGCGCGTGTCGGTCGCGCACGTCATCGAGCCGCACGTGGCCGTCGCCGTGGCAGTGGCGCCACCGGCGTTGAAGCGACCCGAGCTGGCGACCACGATCACCGGGACCTTCTGGGTTCGACCGTTGCAGGTGTAGCTGGTGCCGCTCGTTCCGCTGCCCGAGACCTGCGTCTGACTCCTCGTCTGACTCAGGTGCACGGTGACGGGGGCGGCCGACATGTTCGAGCATGTCACCGCCAATCGGAAGCGCACCCCCTTGCCGGTGGTCGACAGCTCCGCCCGCGCCGGGAGCGTCACAACGATGGCTGGAGTACCCACGCCGCTCGCTGAGGTGGTGCTGGCAACGGGCACAGCAAGTGCGGCGGCCGCAGCGGCGGCGGCAATCATCCAAAGGGCTCGAGTCATAATCGGGTCCTACCCCATCGCCGAACGCCCGCGCCACTCGCGGCCGGCCTCACACCAGCTGGATGCCACGTGAGGTACTGGGATGCGAGATGTTGCTGCCGCTGTGGAATCGCACTGACGCCGACGCGGTGGCATTCCCCTTGTTGAAGGGGCTGGGCGCCGTGACGGGAACCGAGAGGCGCTGCGCGCTCCCATTGCACTTGTAGCCAGCTCCCGAGCTGGCGGACCCTTGGACGCTGCCCTGCTGGACAGTGACCCTGATCGCCGTAGGGGTCGTCCCGTGAGGGCAAGTGACCGTGAGACCGACGTCGGCAGTCCGTTGGTCTGCTGAGAGCGTCGCTTGGTCACCTAGCTGAATCGACGGGCCGCGTGGCTTCGGTCGGCGGTGCCCAGCGAACGCAGGTGTCTGCCGCAGGCCGATCAATGCCAGGCCGAGCACGACAGCCAACACCCAGAATCGAAGGAGTCGTCGCATCCTCACGTTGTACCCGGGAGTGCTGGCAGGACGAACCCCTTGCCCGTAGGGTTGTCGCTCGCGACGAGCTCTAGAGGGAGGACCCCAATGAGCAAGGTTTCGTGGATTCGACGTGCCGGCGTGGCGCTGGCCGCCGCCGCGCTCAGCGCGACGGGGGTGACGGTGATCTCGACCGCGGCGTCAGGGACCGTGTTCACGACGACTATCAACTGTCCTCCGCAGACTGGGAACGACCTCCAGAACGACATCAACGTTGCGCCGAACGGGTCGACCATCCACATCAGCGGGACCTGCTCCAACCCCGACTTCTCGATACCGGCCAATAAGCGCCTGACGCTCGCCGGGGCCCCCGCAGAGCTCTACGCCACCAGCACGGCCCCCGTTCTCACCGTCGACAGCGGTGCAAACGTCACGCTCACCAACCTCACGTTCGAACACCTGGCAGCAGGGGGCGGCGGCGGAATCTTCAACGACGGCGGCACCGTGCTGCTGAGCGGGTCGACGGTCACGATGAACTCCGCTGGTCATGGCGGCGGGATCTACAACAACAACGGCCGCATGACCGTCACAGGCTCGAACATCACGAACAACCAGGTGGTCAACGGTGGCGCCGGCGCCGGGATCTTCAACTACGGCGGCTTCTTCACCATGAGCAGCTCGAATGTCACCGGCAACACTGGCGGAACCGGTAGCGCCGGAGGGGGGATCTACACAGTCGGCGTGACGATCACCATCTCGAACAGCTCGATCTGCAACAACTCAACGGGCAGTGGCGGGGCGGGCGGCGCGATGTACATCGACACCGGCACCGTGAACTTCAAGGCATCGAAGATGTGCAACAACACTGGCAGCACCGCCAACGGCGGCGCCGTCTACGACGACCACGGGACCCTGAACATGACCAGCGCCAGCATGAGCGGGAACACGGCCAGCAACGACGGCGGAGGCGTGTTCAATGCCGGCGGCACGGTGAACCTGACCACCTCGAGCATCGCTGGCAACACCGCGGGCGTCGACGGCGGTGGTGTCTTCGGAACCGTGAGCCAGCAGAGCAACTCGGCGGTGTCGGGCAACGCGCCCGACGACATCTCCTAGCCGGAGCTCACTCCCACTCGATCGTGCCGGGTGGCTTCGACGTGACGTCGAACGCCACCCGGTTGACGCCGGGCACCTCGTTGATGAGCCGGCTCGACATGCGCTCGAGGACGTCGTAGGGCAGACGGGCCCAGTCGGCCGTCATGGCGTCGTCACTCGTGACCGCACGGATCACGATCGGATAGGCGTAGGTCCGCTCGTCGCCCATCACGCCGACGCTGCGCACGACGGGCAGGACGGCGAAGCTCTGCCAGAGCTCGCGATAGAGCCCCGCCCGCTTGATCTCCTCGACGACGATGGCATCGGCCCGCCGCAGGATCTCCAGGCGCTCCTGGGTGATCGTGCCGACGATGCGCACGGCCAGACCGGGGCCGGGGAACGGCTGGCGCCACACGATCTCCTCGGGCAGGCCGAGCTCCTCGCCCATCACCCGCACCTCGTCCTTGAACAGATTGCGCAGGGGCTCGACCAGCTCGAACTGGAGGTCGTCGGGAAGGCCGCCCACGTTGTGGTGGGACTTGATCCTGGCCGCGTCCTTGGTGCCGGACTCGATGATGTCGGGATAGAGCGTGCCCTGTACGAGGAAGCGGGCGTCCTGGTGCTCGGCGGCGACTTCCTCGAACACGCGAATGAAGGTCTCGCCGATGATCTTGCGCTTGCGCTCGGGATCGTTGATGTCGTTCAACGCCTCGACGAAGCGGTCGGCGGCCTTCACGTGAACGAGATCGATCTGGAACTGGCGGCGGAAGGTCTCCTCGACCTGCTCGGCCTCGTTCATGCGCAGCAGCCCGGTGTCGACGAACACGCACGTGAGCTGGTCGCCGATGGCCTTGTGCACGAGGGCGGCGGCCACGGCGGAGTCGACGCCCCCGGATAGGCCGCAGATCACCTTCTCGTCGCCGACCTGTTCGCGGATCTGCTCGACGGCCTGCTCGATGATCGAGACCATCGTCCAGGACGGCCGGCACCCGCAGACGTCGTAGAGGAAGTGCTTGAGGATCTCCTGGCCCCTCGGCGTGTGGGCCACTTCGGGATGGAACTGCACGCCGTACACCGCCCGGTCCCGGTCCTCGAGGGCGGCGACGGGCACGGCTTCGGTGCGGGCCGTGACCTTGAACCCGGGCGGCGGGGCGGCGATGGAGTCGGCGTGGGACATCCACACTTCCTGCTGCAACGGCAGCTCGCCGAACAACGCCGACGACGTCGTCACCTCGAGCGCGGTGCGCCCGTACTCGCCGACCCCTGAACGGGCCACCTCGCCGCCGAGCTGCTGGGCGACGAGCTGGGCGCCGTAGCAGATGCCGAGGATTGGGACGCCTCCCGCGTACACGGCCTCGTCGATCGACGGCGCGCCCTCCACGTGCACCGACTTGGGACCGCCGCTGAAGATGATCCCCTTGGGCTTGCGCGCCAGCATCTCGGCGATCGGCATGTCGCGCGGAACAATCTCCGAATAGACGTGCGCCTCGCGGACGCGTCGCGCGATCAGCTGCGCGTACTGGGCCCCGAAGTCGACGACGAGGACGGTGTCGAAGGTCTCGGGCGCAGCGGTTGGGCTCAGTGCCCCATCCCCACGCCCTGGGACCGCTGCAGGCTCTTGCCCTCGGTCTTGAGGGCGGGGGCGACCATGACCTCGGCCTTCTGGAACTCCTTGACCGACTCGTAGCCGCAGGTGGCCATCGACGTACGCAGGGCGCCGAAGAGGTTGAGACGGCCGTCGTTCTCGTGGGCGGGACCGACGAGGATCTCCTTGAGCGTGCCCCGCTGCTCGACGCGCACGCGTGCACCACGCGGCAGCGTGGGATGGAAGGTCGCCATACCCCAGTGGTGGCCGCGGCCCGGCGCCTCGTGGGCCGCGGCGAGCGGCGAGCCGATCATCACGGCGTCGGCACCGCAGGCGATGGCCTTGGCCACGTCGCCACCGGTGGACATGCCGCCGTCGGCGATCACGTGCACGTACACGCCGGTCTCGTCGAGGTGACGCATGCGCGCTCCGGCGGCGTCGGCGATGGCGGTGGCCTGCGGCACACCGATGCCGAGCACGCCGCGGCTGGTGCACGCATGGCCCGGGCCGACGCCCACGAGGATGCCGACCGCACCCGTGCGCATGAGGTGCAGCGCGGTGGAGTAGGAGGAGCAGCCGCCGACGATCACCGGGAGGTCGAACTCGCGGATGAACTTCTTCAGGTTCAGGGGCTGGCGGGCTTCGT